>JAHECK010000028.1 GCA_024641785.1 Flavobacteriales bacterium
CGGAGTAGGCTGTAAATATTGCCCCATTGTTAATATATCAACCTTCACTCCTCTTAGATCTTTCATTGTTTGTATGATCTCATCTTCTCTTTCACCCAAACCCAGCATAATTCCTGACTTCGTTCGCATCCCTCCTATTTTCAGACGATCGAGCACTTCTAGGCTTCGTTCATATTTTGCCTGAATTCGAACTTGTTTTGTTAATCTTGGCACCGTCTCCAAATTATGGGAAACAATTTCTGGAGCAACATCAATAATTCGCTGTAGATTTTCCCAGTTCCCTTGAAAATCAGGGATCAATGTTTCCATCGTGGTTCCGGGAGAAATTCTTCTAATAGCCTCAACTGTCTTTACCCAAATAATTGAACCACCATCTCGCAGGTCATCTCTATCAACCGATGTGATAACCGCATGTTTTATATTCATTTTTCGAATGGATTCAGCTACTTTGATCGGCTCTTCCAAATCTGCAGCAAGTGGCCTGCCTGTAGCTACCGCACAAAAACCACAACTTCGGGTGCAAATGTTCCCAAGTATCATAAAGGTCGCAGTACCCGCTCCCCAGCACTCACCCATATTCGGACAATTACCACTTTCACATATAGTATGAAGCTTGTTTACCGAAACAACTTCTCTAACTTTTCTATAATTCTCGCCGGTAGGTAATTTTACTTTTAACCAATTTGGTTTTTTCTTTCGCTCTATTAGCGAAGAAGCATTCTCGTTCACGTTCAATATTTATTGAATTTAGTTCCTAAAAAAATGTTGATGTAAAATAATGGGAAAAATTGCTGGTTTTTAATATTGGCCATAATTTCAATTTCCTGAAGATAGGAGTCGAGAGCAAATCCCGCTTCAATACCTGATATTCCAATCTTTTTACTTGAATATTCAACATATACACCAAGTTTTAAATACAATCCTGGTCTAAACTGAATCTCATCAAAGCCATTTAAACCACCCGCTCTACCATATATATTTATGTTATCATGTTTTTGAGGATCGTACTTTACAACTTCTAACACATTTTGATCGTAATTGATCACTTCTAAATACTCTGGCTTTAAAAAACCTAAAGAAGGACCGATCCCCCATGTATAGCCTAATTCTACCCCCTTACTTCTAATTTTATGCCCTATTATTTTTCGTTGGCCATATAAGGCACGTATAACAAAAAAGGAATTTAACTTCCCATAATAATAGCCTTTTGCATCTCTATAATAGGGATTAAAAACTTTCTTTTGCTTTGGATTGTGCATCCAGGATATCTGGATCTCATAATTAACCCTTTTATCAACCGTCTTAAAATAATTACTTACGAAATTTAATCCCCAACCTTGAGTATTCGCAATAAACCCTCCAAATACCTCACGTTCATAGGAAATGTGAACCTCATCATCTGTATATATGGTTCCCTGAGAGTACAATGAATTGATGTTCATTGTCAAAAACAATAGAAAACTAAACCATATGACTTGAAATCGATTCATATAATAACTGAAATACAAAGCTAATCCTTGTTACTTAAAAAGAAGTCACTTAATATACAAAAATAAGGTAAATCTTTTAAATCCAATCTCCTATAATGATCGTTTGAAGAGGATTTATTGCACTTTAAGACCCATTCTTTAAAACAAAAAAAAGACCACATTTCATATGGTCTTAAATTTCTTTCAATTTCAATTTAAGTTAGCGTAGTTATGATGAGTCTAAATTAGATACTAACTTCCGTTTGACTTACTTGTTTCTCTACTTTAGAGTAAGCTCCACATTGCGCTTTTCGCGAGCTGCAGGAACATGCCAAAGAGGCCACAAAAAGTACTACAGCAAAATAAGCAATTCCTTTTTTCATTATTCCAATTTTAAAAGTGATATTCAATAAACTTAAGCAATAATAAATATTTTTACCCGTCTATTTAAAAAAAGTTACATTAATTATTCAACACTCGCTAAAAATACAACGAATTATAATGTATCCTTTTTATTGTATTAGCTATTTATGAAACTTAAAATTGGACTTTTAATTGCCTTTTTTCTTATGCTTTCAGGACTTTCTTCCTTTTCGCAAAAGTCCTATTTAAAATTAGAATCAATCCCTCAAATAAAATTCAAAAAAGATTTCCCAAATAACACTTCGCTTACAAATTATTTAAACTTAAAAGTTAAAGACTATAAAAAGAAAGGTTTTGCCGAAGCGAATATCGACTCATTATACTATTCTAATGATACAGCATACGTCTATTTGCATTTAGGAAATAAATACTATTGGGAAGAGCTGGAATTTGATAGTATTCCATTTGAAATTATTTCTTCATTATACAATAAGATCAAACGAATTGAAGATTCCCCGTTTAATGCGAAAGAGAGTCGAAAACTAGGAGATGACATCGTTAAATATTATGAAAACTTAGGATATCCCTTTGCTCGGGTAAATTTTGACAGTGTTTTAATTCATCAAGATAAGGTGAAAGAAAAAATTACTTTAATTAAAGGCCCATTTATTATAATTGATTCATTGAGCATAAAAGGAAATATTAAAATCAATCCCTATGTTATCTATCGTTTAATTGGGATTAAACCAGGAAGCCCTTATTCAGAGAAAAAAATACAATCCATATCATCCTCATTATCAAATACTCCCTATTTAGATGTTAGCAAAGCTCAAGAATTTTATTTTACAGAAAATAGAAATATCCTGTTTATGTATTTAAATGAAAGAAAAAGTAATCGCTTTTCAGGAATTCTTGGTTTTCAAAATGACCCAATTACAAGTAAGCTAACGCTCACCGGTGATTTAGCCCTCGGTTTAAATAATGTTTTTAAACAAGGTGAATGGATAAATTTCAATTGGAATAAATTTCAAAATGCCTCGCAAAAGCTATTTGTTAATATTGGTTTTCCATTTGTTTTCAAAAGCCCTATCGGAATTGAAGGAGCTCTTTCTCTCTTTAAACAAGACACTACTTATATCGATGTTAACTTAGAAGGAAGCCTTCTTTTTCATCTCTCTAAGAAAAGTCGCTTTGAATTTTCAATATCAAGCAGACAATCAAATAGTTTATCTTCAATTGCGGTCAATACGACTAATTTAGCCAATGTCTCTTTATTAAATTATTCGCTTGGAATTAAACACTTAGATTATAATTATGTCCTTAATCCAAGAAAAGGGATTGGCGCTTTTGCGAAATTTACTGTTAGTAATAAACGCCTGACTAATCAAACTGAGGGAGATACAATTACTACGGACCCAATCCAATATCAAGCAATTATCAAATTCAATTATTTCATCCCTACTTTTAATAAACAAACCCTTGGCTTGTTTTTTAAAGGAGGCGCTATTTTTAACAATAACATTTTTCAAAACGAAATGTTTCGTCTGGGAGGCTTAACAAGTATTAGAGGTTTTAATGAAGAGTCGATCTATGCAAGTCAGTATGGCATTGGTACTGTTGAGTATCGATATCTCTACGAAAAGAACGCTAATATTAGGATCTTTTGCGATTTAGGCTTAATAAAAAACCAAAGCTATTCAAGCGATTTTAACTTCTTCGTTGGCTTTGGTGTTGGAGCCAGTTTAGAAACAAAAGCGGGTATCTTTAATATTGACTATGCCATGGGAAAACAAGAAAATCAACAATTACAATTATCAGATGCCAAAGTACATATCGGCTATGTGAATAATTTTTGAACTTAAATGATCCCATCATGATTCTCAATATTACTTTCAGATTATCATTCTGATCAAAAATACCTATTTACTAATATCCTTTTACTGCCTGTTTTTAGTGTATTTAATGCTATTTTCGCAGTTCATATTGCGTTTATGGAAACTACTAAAAGTGAGTTGATTTTTGGTTTAAGACCTTTGCTCGAAGCAATTCGCGCTGGCGAAACCATTGAAAAAATAATTATTCAAAAAGACCTTAACGGTGAACTATTTAAAGAATTAAATCAAGTTCTGAAAACAGGAGATAAAATTCCAGTTCAAATGGTTCCAAAAGAAGCTTTAAACCGCATCACTCAGGAAAATCATCAAGGAATTATAGCCTACATCTCTCCAATAGATTTTATTCCCATTGAACTTAAAGTGATGGAGATGTTCGAAGCTAAGATCACTCCTTTTGTTTTGATCCTTGATCATATCACTGATGTTAAGAATTTTGGAGCGATTGTTAGGTCAGCCGAAGCAATGGGAGTTAACCTCGTTATCACTCCTCTTAAAGGAAGCGCAAAAATAAATTCAGAATCGATCAAAAGTTCAACAGGCGCTATCTTTCACTTACCTTTTAGTCGAATCTCAAATTTAATCGATGCCGTAGACCTTTTAAAAGCATTGGGATTAAAAATTGTTTCGGCAACTGAAAAGGGACAACTCGATATTAATGATGCTGATCTTAGTGGCCCTATAGCATTGGTTATGGGATCAGAAGAAAAAGGAATTACGAAATCAATATTAAAAAGATCAGATGTTCAGGTTAAAATTCCATTACTTGGGAAAACAGCTTCTCTTAATGTCTCTGTTGCAACAGGCATTGTGCTTTATGAAATAAACCGGCAAGGAAGATAATTTTCTAAAATCAAGTCCTTTAGACAACTTGATTTCGTATTTTTCGTAATCTATATTTAAGGTATCTTTTTTTATTGTTAAACTCTAAACCTATTGAATAACAATACATTAAACTAATTTAACTTAAAGTGAAATTCCTATTTATCTTATTTATTACTCTCTTTTTATCTTTTTCAAATACAACTTCTCTGTATGCACAGAAAAATGAATTAAGAACGAGTGTGATTTTTATAAAAGATCTCGGTGCACAAGATTATTATACCCTCATTCAAGCAGATTCGAGCCTATTAAAATTTAAAATCGTCGAAGCGTGTATCCCAAAAGGATTGCTGCTTATTCAATATTACCAGGATAATGGTTTGGAATATGAAATGAACCATACACAGACCATTATTCTTAAATTAACTACAAAAGTAGCCACCTACACTGCTTATAATATTGATCAGTTACGCAATATGTGTTCAGAATACCGAAAGAATTTAAACGATGAGTAAAGGGAGCAAAATAAAATTTGTTTTATTTCTATTTATCGCAGCATTCTGTTGTCCTAATCATTCTTTTAGTCAATTAATAATCAATCCCGGAATAAGCGCTCAAGAATTAGCGAACGCAATCGCAGGACCAGGTATTCAAATTCAAAATCCACAAATTACCGGAGCATTAAATTCATACGGTAGTTATTCCAGTGAGAATACCTCATTGCCTTTTGGAAATGGGATCCTTTTAACGACTGGTAAAGCATTAAATGCATTAGGACCTAACAATGTTCAACACAAATCCTATATTAATGCGACTGCAGGAAGTGCCATGCTTGATACCAGTTTTGGACAAGTTACTCATGATGCTTGTATCTTTGAGTTTGATCTAATTCCACAAGGAGATACCCTCCGATTCAATTTCACCTTCGCATCCGAAGAATATCACAACTTTGTAGGTTCTATCTATTCAGATGTATTTGGCTTTTTCATTTCAGGTCCGGGAATTGTCGGTAATGAAAATATCGCCCTCGTTCCCGGAAATGGGAATGCGGTTAGTATTAATACCATAAACTCCATAGTAAATAGTGAGTACTTTTTTGATAATGATAATCCTCCCGGAAGCGAACTCCAATACAATGGTTATACTGTAAATCTTGAGGCGATTAGATCAGTTAACCCATGCGAAAGTTACCACCTTACCCTCGTTATCGCCGACGCAAATGACTTTTCGATCGATTCCGGAGTCTTTATTGAAAAAATTGAAAGTTCAAATGCGAGTTTATCAAGCGCCACTGCAGGAGGAATTGAATACATGGTGGAAGGATGCAATGATGGTGAAATTACCTTTACCAGATTAAGTGAAAATCTAACTCAAGATATTGTCGTAACTTTTTATGTAGATGGAACGGCATTAAATGGAATCGATTATTTACCGCAGATCGGAATTGATCCTGATCCCCTTATTCCTAAATCCATTATAATTCCTTCCGGCTCTGCCTCTTCTTCTATCCTTATAAGTCCGGTAGATGATAATATTCCGAATATAAATAAGTATATCTCTATTTATCTTGCATCAACTACCTGTCCCGAGATCCTATACGATTCGCTTTTTTTTCCGATCCTGGATTCATTGATCGTAATTACCGGTCCGGACACAAGCTTTTGCAACGGCGAAAATATAATGCTCCAAACCATCGCCGGCGGTAGTTCATGGTCCTGGACTCCATCAGAATACTTAAATGATGCTTCCATTCCAAATCCCATAGCACAAATTGATACCACTACCTTGTTTACATTATATAGCACTGCGAGTTATTGCGAAGCCTGGGATTCTACTCTAATTACAGTGAGTAATATTGTGGTAACTGTCGATAGTATTAAACCTTCTTGTTATGGACTGGATGATGGAATTATTGAAATATCTATAAATGGAGGAATAGCGCCTTATTCATTGAGTTGGATTGGACCTAATGCTTTTAACGATACCGGTCTGACCCTAGTAAACCTGGAATCGGGAATATATAGCTATACCATTGTAGATGCAATTGGATGTATAGAAACAGGCGATATTGATATAAATTCAAATGATTCTCTTACGGTTGAATTAAACAGTATAACACTGGCTTTAGGATATAATATTGCTTGTTATGGAGATAGCAGTGGCGTTATCACATCAAACGTAAATGGAGGGTCTTCTAATTATGAATACTTATGGGCTCCAGATGGACAAACCACAGCGAACCTAATTAATGTCCCGGCCGGAAATTATACTGTTTTGGTGACAGATGATAATGCTTGTTTTGCGATTGATACTATTACCTTAACCCAAGCTCCACTATTATTGGTCCAATTAGATTCATTAAATAACATCAATTGTTATGGAGATCAATCTGGATATATTGAAGTGATTGCTATTGGTGGTGTCGCAACGTATAATTATACCTGGAATACAAATCCTCCTACTTATGGGAATATTTTACAAAATGTTTCAGCCGGTATTTATAATGTAAGCGTTGTGGATGCTTATGGTTGTTCAGAAAATAACTCTTTTACGCTAAGCGAAACCTCAACAAGTTTAAATCTTACAATTGATACCTTAATAAATGTGCTTTGCCCCGGAGGGAGCGAGGGTTCGGCTAGCGTTTCTGCAAGTGGAGGCAGTCCGCCTTATTCTTATTCATGGAATACTTCTCCTATTCAAACAAATTCCACTGCAACAAATTTATTTCCCGGAAGCTATCAAATTCTTATTACTGATTCATTGGATTGCGAATTAACTTCAACGGTCGAGATCGAATTACTTAATACTCCTCTTCAAGCTTCTTTTACAAGTATAAATCATATTCAATGCTATGGCGAATCAAACGCAAGTGCCGCAATAACAGCAAATGGAGGAAGTGGTAATTACACTTATTTATGGACCCCAGGAAATTACACTACTTCAAGTGTATTTGGACTTAGTGCCGGGGATTATTCTGTTT
Organism: Flavobacteriales bacterium; assembly: GCA_024641785.1. GTDB lineage: Bacteria > Bacteroidota > Bacteroidia > Flavobacteriales_D > JAHECK01 > JAHECK01. Next base: position 7,527 of record JAHECK010000028.1, read on the forward strand.
TAGTTAGTGATACCGGCGCTTGTGCTCAAAGTTTGAATTTAAACTTAACGATTACTCAACCCTCAGATTCTATTGTGATCTCATTAAATTCTCCCTTGATAAATGGATTTAATCTTTCTTGTTTTCAATCAGGAGATGGAATTATAAATTCGACTATAAGCGGAGGCGTTGCTCCCTATACGTACAATTGGATCGGACCCAATGGCTACACTTCAAGCCTACAGGATCTGAACAACTTAATGGCAGGTAATTACACTTTGGAAATTATTGATCAGAATAATTGTACATCCTTTGCCTCTGTCACCATAAGTCAACCTGAACAAATTACGATGACTTTTAATATGACTCCTGCTTCCTGTCCTACTCCCGGATCGAATGACGGAAGTATCACAATTAGCGTTTTAGGTGGTGTTGCACCTTATACTTTTTCCTGGGCGGGACCGAATCTATTTGTTTCAAATTCTCAGGATATAAGCAATCTAGAAGCAGGTGTTTACTATTTGCAAATTGAAGACGCGATCAATTGCATCACCAATTTTACAATTACAGTTACCCAACCAGATAATTTCACGGTCGATCCTACTTTTAGTCTGTTTCCGGGTAATTGGAATGTAAGCTGTAATGGCTATAACGATGGGGCCATTGATGTGCTCGTAGGAAATATTACCCAGCCGATACTCTATAGCTGGATCTTCGATGGGATGGAAGTATCGACGGATAGTTTTGTAACTAATGCACTCGCCGGAAACTATGAACTCATTATCGTTGACGCCAATAACTGCATCGAAAATCGATTTTATACCCTCAGCGAACCGGATTCTATTCTTATTAATTTCAATGCTTTTGAAGATGTTTTCGGGAATTCTATTTCTTGCTTTAATGGATCAGACGGGGAACTCACAGCGCTAATAACTGGAGGTACACCGGCTTATAATTGGTTATGGACAAGTCCGGATAACTCAACAAATAGCGACACCCTTCTACAAAATTTAACTGAAGGAATTTATTCTCTTTTTATATCTGATGTAAATGCATGTACTCAAGAAGATAGCATTACAATTTCTGCTCCCGATTCACTTTATACTTCTTTATTCAGTCCTTCATCAGGGGGTGTGAATGTGAGCTGTTTCAACGGTAATAATGGGAGTATTGAGACTACAATTTATGGAGGAACTCCGCCCTTTTTATTTCAATGGATCTACCCGGGAGGAGGTATTGGATCTACCGATCAAAATCCGGGAAATTTACAAGAAGGTTTATATGTCTTATTCTTAACCGATGCAAATTCCTGTACTGCAATCGATAGTATCAATCTTGTAGCGTCAGATATAATTAATTACACGACTCTAATAAGTGATTATAACGGATACCCTAATGCTTGTAATGGTGATTCTTTAGCTAACATCGAAATTATTCCTTCAGGTGGTATCCCTCCTTATATTGTGATTTGGGCAAATGGGGACACAAGCAATACCATGACTGCTTTATCGGAGGGCACTTATACAGGTAGCATCGTCGATTCTGAAAATTGCATTTCTACTTTTTCTGTTGTCATTGCTGATCCGAATGAAATTGTTGTTGATTTTACGATTTCAAGCTATTCTCCTAATTATCAAATTCAATGCATTGGAGATTCAAGTGGATCGGTCTTTACCAATATAAGCGGTGGTGTAGCTCCATATATATTAAACTGGACAGGGCCAAATGGATTTTCTTCAACAAATGATAGCCTTTTCGATCTTCTGGCGGGGCAATATTTTTTATCACTTACAGACCAAAATAATTGTGAATATAATGCCACTATTATTTTAAATGAACCACCGCTAATTGAAATAACAATTTTACAATTAAGTGCTTCCACTTGTGCAGGTGAAAATGCTGCTTCTTTAAGTGCGCTCACTAGCGGAGGTAATGGAAATTATATTTATTCATGGACCGGACCAAGCGGATTTACTTCTACTTTAATGACCATAGAAGATCTCGCCCCGGGAAACTATTGTGTAGAGGTCACTGATCTTAATGGCTGTACATCCAATTCATGTTATACCATAGCAACGCTTTCACCAATTAGCATTTCATTAAGCTCTCCCTTAATCAATGGTTTTAACATTCCTTGTTATGGAGATTCTTCCGGTTCGATCAATAGTAATATTAGTGGAGGAATACCTCCTTATGAATATTATTGGACAGGACCCCTTGGTTCGAACCCCAGCTCTCAAAATCCGATGAACCTCATTGCAGGAAACTATACACTCATTGTTTATGATAGCTTAGGATGTTTTTCAACTGCATCTATTATTTTAAGCGAAGCAGATGCTTTTGTCAATACAGTTACTAGCTCAAATTATAATGGTTATGGTGTTTCATGTTATGGAGATAGTAATGGAAGTATAAGCATAAGTACGATAAATGGAAATGCACCATTTACTTATGTATGGACTACCCTATCAGATAGCATCGGAACCGGAAATGCCCTTTCAAATTTGAATAGTGAGCTCTATTTTGTTCAAATAAGCGATAATTTTGGATGCACGATGTTGGATAGTGTTTTTATCTCGTCGCCTGATAGTATTGCGCTTACATTATTTAGTCCTGAAGTATATCCGGGAATAAATATTTCTTGTTTTGGTGGGAATGATGGAATCGTAGAATCAATCCTAAGTGGTGGAGTGCCGGATTATACATACTCATGGACAAGCTCCAATGGATTTGTTTCTTCGAGCCAAAACATTTATCAATTAATTGAAGGTGAGTATTATTTAAGCATAATCGACCAGAACCTTTGCCAACAAATGGATAGTATTGTATTGAATGAACCCGATTCAATGCTCATGGTAAATACTGTGATCTCGATTCAAAATAGCGGAACAAATATTTCCTGTATTGGAGGAAATGATGGCAGTATTTCAATTTATATTAGCGGTGGAATTCCAAATTATCAAATTTATTGCTTGGGTCCTGATGGATTTAGTTCAAATGATTCTTTATTAACCGATCTATACGCCGGGATCTATTTTATAAGTGTAGTTGATTCAGCGTCCTGTACTTTTTCTCAAGAAATAATTCTAACTGAACCTGCTGATAGTTTATACGCAGATCTTACTCTCAATAATAATGTATGTTTTGAGGATACAATTGCTTCAATTCTTATTACTCCAATTGGAGGAAGCCCTGATTATTCAATATCCTGGGAAGGTCCTGATGGATTTTTGTCGAACCAATTTTTAGTTGAAAACCTCATTAGTGGCTTTTATAATTATGAGTTGATCGACACCAACCTATGTAACTTCCGGGATACAATTGAAATAAGTAATGCCCCCGAAATTCTATTGAATGAGACCTTGTCGGATATAGATTGCTATGGAAATATGGATGGAAGTATTGTCACAGATCCAAGTGGTGGAGGTTTAACTTATAGTTATTTTTGGAATAGCTCTAATGGATATTCTTCCGATCAACAATCGATTTTTGATCTTGATATTGGTATTTATTGTTTAGCAATTGAAACGGATCTTTCTTGTAGTGCAAACTTTTGCTTTAGTATAAATGAAACAGATAGTCTTTACGCGAACGATTCTCTGATCCAACCTACTTGTGGATATGCAAATGGTGCAATTATCCTAGACATCATTGGTGGAAGCAGTCCATTCACTATTGACTGGGGCATCGCTTCAGGACCTAACTTATCATCGCTAGTAGCCGGTGTTTATACTGCACAAGTTATTGACAGCTTAAACTGCTCTTATTCATTTGATTACGAACTTATTGGGCCTGATTCATTGATCATCGATGCGAATCTGCAAAATCCAAGTTGTTTTAATTCAACAAATGGGAGCATCTCTGTACAGATTTCGGGAGGTACCCCTTCTTATGAAATACTATGGTCCGGACCAGATGGTTTTTTCTCAAATGCGACCAGCATTTCAAATCTATCAAATGGAAATTATCAATTGGATGTGATCGATAGTTTGGGTTGTTCGGTTTTTGAAGAATACGATGTAATAATGCCTGATTCAATCTCCGTAGAATTTTATAGTATACTTTATGATAATGGATATAATATCTCTACAAATGGAAGCAATGATGGTTTTATTGGGATATCATCAGTAAGTGGTGGGACAGCAAATTTTTCTTTCAGTTGGACAGGTCCAGACGAGTTTACATCCAATCAAATGAACATTTCAAACTTATATGCCGGACAGTACGATCTGAATGTGATCGATATAAATAATTGTGAAGCCAATTTCATCGTCGTTTTAACGCAACCTGAATCTTCAATAATACCTACCGGTTTTACCCCAAACAGAGATGGTTATAATGATCTGTTTGTTATTCCGGGCATTAATAAGGATAATGCCGCCACTATTAAAATTTATAATCGCTGGGGAAATATCGTTTATGAAAATTCGAATTATGAAAATAATTGGGATGGTACAAGTAAAGATGGAAATAACCTACCCGAAGGAACTTATTTCATAATTATCGAGTTCCTTTCAGGAGGTGAATCAATTAATGGATATCTTGATTTAAGAAGATGAGAAATCGAAAACTATATATCCTATTATTAATTTGTCTCACTTTTGCGGCCAAAGGAAAAGCGCAACAAGATGTATTGATAAGTCAATATATGTTTAACCAACTTTTTTTAAATCCGGCGTATGCAGGCTCCCATGAATACTGGGAAAGCAGTATTTTATACAGAAGCCAGTGGGTTGGTTGGGAAGGATCTCCAACAAGTCAATTATTGGCTGTTGACGGACCAATATTACCCTCATTATTAGGAATTGGAGCAACGATCGTTCATGATGAAATTGGAATCAATGAATCTTTAAATGCCAATATTGATGTTAGCTATCAGGTAAAATTAGATCGAAAAGGGGATCATCGATTATCTTTTGGTCTTAAAACAGGATATTTATCTCAACGTGCCTACATAAAAGATCTGGTATATATAGATGAGAACGACCCTCTTTATGTTTCGTCTGACATCATAAATCAAAGTACAGTTCTTTTTGGAAGCGGGCTTTATTATTATTCAAAACGTATGTATTTTGGGCTTTCTGTCCCCGTTCTTTTTGCCAAAGATCTGAAAGATCTACCCACTCAGGAATTGAATCGAAATTCATACCTTAAAAATCAATTCTATTTAAATGGAGGAATGGTTTTCAGGCTTTCTGAAAATGTGGGTTTCAAACCTTCTTTTTTAATAAAATATACTCAGGCAGCTCCTTTGCAAGCAGATATTAATTTGAACTTTTTATTCAAAGATTTGCTATGGTTGGGTGCCTCATATAGAAGCACAGATATCCTCGTATTGATGCTTGAAGTAAATGCCACCAGATACTTAAGAATTGGATACGCTTACGATTATACTTTTAGTGACATCTCCATTTTCACAAGTGGTTCTCATGAGATCATGCTGAGTGTCGATTTTGGAAAGACCATTGTCAAAACAAGTTCACCTAGGTATTTTTAATATGAAAAAAACGCTGATCATATTAACCCTCCTCTTTATTGTTTTTGGATGTAAACAATACCACCTAGATCGAGCCCACATTGCTGAGTCTGATCTTGATTATGAGGAGGCAATCCTTCAATATGAAAAACTCTCTTCAAAACAAATGGATTATAATAGTTATAAAAGTCTAGCTGATTTATATCTAAAACGAGGGGATTATCAAAATGCTTTGAACATTTATGATTCATTGATAGCAAATGACAACTATCCAAAAGATGAATTGCTAGCTTATGCTGAATTATTAATGGCTAATGAGGATTATCCAAAAGCTAAAGTATGGGTGGACAGATATTTACAGGAAGTGAAAACAGATAAAAAGGCGCTTGATTTAAAAAAAGTGATTTTAAATCAAGGTTCTTTTCTAATAGATACAAATCAATATACGCTTGATTTAATTGAAATCCCTGCAACACCTCAAGCTTATTGCGCTATTCCATATAAAAACGGAATAATCTACACTGGTAGAGCCAATAAAAATGAGAAAGGAATCGCTATCAACCCCTGGGATGGATGGCCTTATTCCAGAATCTATTTCACGGTTCCGGTCGACTCAGGTTGGTCAGCACCTTATGATTTATCTCACTCATTAAACGAAGATTATAATATCGGTCCACTCCAAACGATTCCCGGCAGCGATCAAAATACTTTTATCTTGTCAAAGAGCTATTTATCAAACTATAAAACAGCTAAGAAAAATTCCAATAAAACGGATATTCTACAAAAAGCCGAAAACAATATTCAGCTTTATTCGGTTGAAATAAATAATATGAAACTCGACACACCTGAAGTACTCCCTTTTTGTAATCCAAGTTATAATTACGGACACGCTAGTTTAAGCCCGGAAGGAAATATGATGGTTTTTAGTTCAGATCTACCGGGTGGAAAAGGAGGGAGCGATCTTTATATAAGCTTTTTAAATGACTCAAAATGGAGTGATCCTGTAAATTTAGGGTCGAATTTAAACACTGATAAAAATGAATCTTTTCCTTATTTAGTATCAGAAGATACCTTATACTTTTCATCTGAAGGTCATAACTCATATGGAGGATTAGATATTTTTTATTCTACTTTTGATGGAAGAAAGTGGACTAAACCTTACAATCTTCTATCGCCTTTGAATTCATATAAGGACGATTTCGGTATTTCTTTTAATAGAGATAAAAAAAGTGGCTTCATAAGTTCAAATAGAAGTGATCTCGATCGGATCTATTCATTTACCATGAATAAACCTGCTTTTAAAATAGAAGGAAAAGTGGTGAATAAGGAAAGCCAGAAAGCCATGAAGTCGATCAAAATAACGATGACTGAAAGAGGAATGTCTTCGGATACGATTGTATATTCTGATAGTGATGGGAAATTTAATTTTCCATTAAGTTCAAATTCAAAATATAGAGTAATGGCAGAAGAAGATGGTTTCTTTACCCTGTCTTACAATATATCTACTAGAGGAAGATCTCACAGCAAAGTTTTTCATGTTGTTTTTGAGATGGAAAAAATTGTATTGAATAAGGCAATTGTCATTGAAAAATCGGGTGATGAATTGATTTTGGATAATGAGAATGCCCGAATAAAAAACATTTACTACGATTTTGACAAATGGGACTTAAGAAATGAAGCTATATTGGAATTAGATCGTTTGGTTTGGTTATTTAATGATAATCCAAGCCTTATTATTGAGATAAGTTCTCATACAGATAGTCGGGGAAGCGATGATTATAATTTGAAATTATCTCAAAAAAGAGCGAATGCAGTGGTTGAATATCTAATCGATAGAGGGGTAAACCCGAAGATGCTGATAGCAAAGGGATATGGTGAAAGTCAGCTGGTAAATAAATGTAGTAATGGGGTTGTTTGTTCTGAAAAGGAACATCAGGAAAACCGAAGATCTGAGTTTAAAGTTATTGGATTTAAAGACTAATTATTTGATTTAAATATGTCTTTTTTGAATTGCTTTTGAAAGGGGGATGTTTTCAATTTTTGAATCAGTCCAGCTTAAAAAATCAAAATAATTAAAAAGGATCTCATTATCCGTGATTTTAAATAGCTCTTCCAGCTTAGCTCTGAATTGAATAAAAATTTCCTTTTGTTTCTCCAAATCAGAACACTTACTTAGCTTTTTAATATTATAAATTATTAAAGTCTCCAATTCAAAGTCTCTGTTTTTCTTATTTAAAAATCGTTGAGTTGATTTTATTAAATATTCAACCAGATCAAAATTACCCAATTCGAAATGGACGATCAAATTAATGAGTCTGGCGTATGAATATAGATCCTGGCGCAATAATTTCTCGTTATCATTCAAGATCTTGTTTATCCAGAAAAGGCTTTTATTAAAATCACCTAAACCAATAAATATTAAGGAGGATTTTAAATAAAAAGCGATCAGATGTTCCTTACTCGACTTGTCTTTAAATGCTTCAAGATTCTCTTCAATTTTTTTGACAATTTTTAAACCTTCTTGAAATTCTCCCAGTTTTTCATAGATATCAAGCTCCGCCATATAGCAGGTTCTGAATATCCTAATTCGTGTGTCTACAGAATATTTTTCATCATTTTCAGATTTTCTAAGTTCTTCAATGAGTTTAAATGCAGATCGGAATTCTTTGCGATAAATATGAATTTTTATAAGATTATAAATAGTGCGGATATATCTCTTAATAAGATCTGTCCTTAATGGAGGATTATCATCTAAGATCTTTTTTACTTGAAGGAAAGCGATAAAGCTTAAATCCTTTTCATTGTTCGCGGAATGGCAAAACCCTTGAGTATAATAACAAATTGTGGCCGCACTTTTTGAAAGCGCCGTATCTTTTGCTTTAATTAAATGATTTTCTGAAACCTCATCAATTATCTTTCTGGCATTCTCGTCTCGTGTATAGCCTTCACTTCTGAAAGCCAAATTCACTTTAGAGTAAAGCACATGATATTCTGCAAGATTTCTTAATCTGGAAATGACTGTTTTCTCTTCTTCTATTAGATCATCTAAACTCCTATTGAATTTACCTTCTTCAAAAGCTTCCTCTAACAACATTTTTTCAATTCCGATCAATTCAAAATGATAGTAGAATTTTTCATGCTCGATCGCCATTTTTTTGGCTCTAAGAAGAAATTTCTCGCACTCCTCATATAAAGATTTACGATAAAGAATTTCAATATTCTTAATTTCTTGTTGCAGAATAGAACTTATCGAATTATCAGAATAATAAGAGCGAAGACTTTTAAGTATGAGTTTATATAGGTGGTTCTTTTCAGATGGAAAATGTTTAATGAACTTTTCATTTTTAAATCGCTCCTTGATTAAAGGTTCATTATATTCCTCTTGCTCATCAATAGCATCAAAAATCTTAAGATAATTTTTATCGCCGCTTTGTAAAGAAGAAGACAACTTAAAAAATCGCTTCTCTGATTTTGTCAGAGACTTAATAAGATTGAATAATTCATTTGAAGGCTTCATAGGATTATAGGCTAAATAAATCTATAGTCCTTTCAAAGGTACTGTTTATATATAATATCTAAGACAAATTAAAAGGCAAATGCCTCATAAAAATCCAATAATATCATTTTTAAACAACAACAATAAAATTCTACTATTATCGTATATCTCTTCCCGGATAAATAGCATTATCACCTAATTCCTCTTCTATTCTTAAAAGCTGATTGTATTTAGCGATCCTATCTGATCTGGATGCAGAACCTGTTTTTATTTGACGAGTAGATAAAGCAACAGCAAGATCGGCAATTGTAGTATCTTCTGTTTCTCCTGAACGGTGACTCATTACAGATGAATATTTATTCCTACGAGCTAATTCAACAGCATCGATTGTTTCTGTTAAGGTACCGATTTGATTCACTTTTATTAAAATAGAATTTGCGATTCCTTCATTTATTCCTCTCTGTAATCTTTTTGTATTTGTTACAAATAGATCGTCACCAACAATTTGAATTTTATCTCCTAATTCAACGGTCATTTTTTTCCATGCAGCCCAATCATCTTCAGCAAGTCCATCCTCAATTGAAATGATAGGATATTTATTTACCCACTCTTTCCAAAATCCAACCATATCGTCGGAGCTTAATGAATCCCCTGTTGATGAAAGCAAATAAAGCCCTTTATCTTTGTCATAAAATTCACTAGCTGCCGGATCTAAAGCGATCATAACATCTTCTCCGGGTCGATATCCTGCAGTCTCAATCGCTTTCAAAACAATTTCTATCCCTTCTTGATTTGATCCTAAATTAGGCGCAAATCCACCTTCATCACCAACATTAGTAGAAAAGCCTTTTGTTTTAAGTACTGATTTTAAATGATGGAATATTTCGACCCCCATTCTAAGTCCTTCACTAAATGAGGAAGCACCGATAGGCATAACCATAAACTCTTGAATATCGATTAAATTATCAGCATGAGAACCTCCATTTAAAATATTCATCATTGGAACGGGCAGGGTGTAGGTATTTGCTCCACCAATATACCGATAAAGGGGTTGGCCAAGAGAAGCAGCAGCAGCTTTTGCAACGGCTAAACTCACTCCAAGAATCGCATTTGCACCTAAATTACTCTTGTTTTCTGTTCCATCAATTTCGATTAATAGTTTATCAATCGATCTCTGGTCATAAACGTAAAGCCCATTCAATTCTTTGTTCAGCCTCTCATTTACATTATAAACGGCATTTAAGACACTTTTACCTAAATAGATGTCCTTATCGTTATCGCGAAGCTCTACTGCCTCATGAACTCCTGTAGATGCTCCTGATGGCACCGCAGCGCGTCCAAGTGCACCATTTTGAGTTAACACATCTACTTCTATTGTAGGATTACCTCTGGAATCAAGAATTTGTCTTGCTTCAATATTTGCTATATAACTCATGCTATTGCTAATTTTCTCTTATTAATATTCTCCAAGAACTGATCAAATAAATACCTTGAATCTTCCGGACCTGGTGATGATTCAGGATGATACTGAACGGAAAAGACAGATTTGTTTTTAAGTTTTATTCCAGCTACTGTATTATCATTTAAATGTATATGCGTCAAATCTATGTCATTTCTATTTTCCAAAGATTTCATATCCACAACAAAACCATGATTTTGAGAAGTAACTTCACATTTCCCATTTATTAAATTTTTAACAGGATGATTGATCCCTCTATGGCCATTATGCATTTTAATCGTTTTAAGCCCTTGACTCAATGCTAATATTTGGTGGCCCAAACAAATTCCAAATACAGGAATACCGGATTGAATGATCTCATTTACTAATTCGATGCTGTGATGCATCACAGATGGATCTCCAGGTCCATTAGAAAGCATAAATCCATCGGGTTTAAATTCAAGCATTTCATTTAAAGGAGTGTTCATAGGGAATACTTTAACGAAAGCATCTCTTTCATTTAAACAACGGATGATATTTCTTTTAACTCCAAAATCTAAGACCGCCACTCTAAATTCGGCATTTTCATCTCCTGAGGTATACGCTTTTTGAGTAGTCACTTTACTTGAAAGTTCCATTCCCTCCATCGATGGCGTAGCTTTTACTTTCTTTAAGAGAATTGAAGTATCGAATTCTTCAGAAGAGATAATAGCGTTCATTGCCCCTTTGCTTCTGATATATCTTACAAGAGCTCGTGTATCTATATTTGAAATTCCAACTATTTTATCTTTTTCAAGGAATTCTTGTAAGGAACCAATTTCCCCATATCTGCTGGTATGGTTACTGAAATTTTTAACGACAAGACCAGCAATTTTAATGGAGTCAGATTCGCTTTCACTTTCTTTTGTTCCATAGTTACCGATGTGTACACTAGCATTGATCATGATCTGCCCATAATAAGAGGGGTCAGTATAAATCTCTTGATAACCTGTCATTCCGGTATTAAAACAAATTTCACCGGTAGTACTTCCAATGACTCCAATTGAGTTTCCCCAAAATTCTTTTCCGTCTTCTAAAACTAAAACTGCTTTATTCATAGTACAAAAATAAAAAAGGGGATAATGCAAAAGCATTATCCCCTTATAAATTTGTTAAAAATCAATTAACTTTCTTTTTTATCCTGATCTTCTTCCTTTGGAGCTTCCTTTTCAGGAGTCTCTTCTTTTTTCGCTTCAGGAGTTTCAACTGTAGGAGTTTCGATCTCCGCTACTTCTACTTCAGGTGCAACGACTGCTTCAACTTCTGGAGCAACAACTGCTTCAGCTACTGCTTTCGCCTCTGTTTTTTCCTTTTTAGCAGGAGTTTCTGTTGTAGTTGCTTTAGCGCTAGGCTTAGAACTTCTTCTACTTCTTCCTTTTTTAGCACTTCCCTTATCGTTCTTAAGCAACTCGTTAAAGTCTACTAATTCCATCAGGCACATTTCTGCATTATCTCCTAATCGATATTCAGTTCGAATAATTCTTGTATAACCTCCTGGTCTATCAGCTACTGCAGGTGCAATATCTCTAAATAATTCTGCTGTTGCCAATTTACTTTTCAGTAAACGGAAAACCATCCGTCGTGAATGCGTTGAATCATCTTTTGAGCGTGTAATTATAGGCTCAATATAAACTCGAAGCGCTTTCGCTTTTGCAACCGTAGTATTTATTCTTTTATGCTCGATAAGAGAACAGGCCATGTTAGAAAGCATTGCGCTTCTATGTCCTGTTTTTCTCCCAAGATGATTAAATTTCTTTCCGTGTCTCATCTCAATAATTTTTTTTCGTCACTCGACGAATCCTATTTGGATTAATAGTTATTCTTTTTCCAATTTATACTTAGAAACATTCATTCCGAAAGTAAGTCCGTTATTTTCAATAAGGTCTTCTAATTCGGTTAATGATTTTTTTCCGAAGTTTCTAAACTTAAGAAGGTCCGTTTTCTTGTATGATACAAGATCACCTAAACTTTCAATATCAGCTGCTTTTAAACAATTCAAAGCACGAACAGAAAGGTCCATATCACTAAGTTTTTTCTTCAGAATTTGACGCATTTGCAATGCAGATTCATCGAATTCTTCAGTTTCAGATTTCTCATCCATTTCAAGAGTGATCTTCTCATCTGAAAATAATAGGAAATGTTGAATAAGAATTTTAGCTGCTTCCTGAAGTGCATCTTTCGGATTAATAGATCCGTCAGTTTCCAGGGTAACAGTTAATTTTTCGTAATCTGTTTTTTGCTCAACACGAAAGTTATCGATCGCATATTTCACATGTTTGATAGGCGTGAAAATTGAATCAATAAAAATAGTTCCAATAGCAGTATTAGGAATTTTATTTTCCTCTGCAGGAACATATCCTCTACCTTTTCCAATGTTAATCTCAATATTGAAATTAACTGAAGAATCAAGTTCACAAATTAAATGATCAGGATTCAAAACTTGAAAAGCAGAAGTGAATTTTCCAATATCACCAGCAGAAAATTTATCTTGTCCACTTAATGAGATCATCACTTTTTCAGAATCTGTTCCTTCAATTTGCTGACGGAAACGAACTTGTTTTAAGTTTAATATGATTTCAGTAACATCTTGGATAACTCCTTTTAATGTTGAAAATTCATGATCAACGCCTTCAATTTTTATTGAAGTTATTGCAAATCCTTCGAGACTTGAGAGTAAAATTCTCCTCAAAGCATTTCCAATTGTTATTCCGTAACCTGGCTCTAATGGTCTGAATTCGAAACTTCCCATGTGGTCAGTTGATTCTATCATTACAACCTTGTCAGGTTTTTGAAAATCTAATATTGCCATCTTAATTGGTCTGGTTTTTATTTAGAATACAATTCTACTATCAATTGTTCTTTAATGTTTTCTGTAATTTGCTCACGTTGCGGAACAGTCATGAAAACACCACTCATATGCTCACCATTCCAAGACAGCCAGTCATGTTTATGTTGAGCTGTAGAAAGTGAAGTGGTAATAGCGATCAAAGATTTTGACTTTTCACGTACACCGACAACATCACCATCTTTTAATTGGTATGAAGGGATATTTACAATATCTCCGTTTACAGTAATGTGCTTATGAGACACTAATTGCCTTGCACCATCACGGCTTGGAGAAATACCTAAACGGTAAACAGTATTATCCAATCTGCTCTCACATAATTGAAGTAAAACCTCACCGGTAATTCCACCACTTCTTGATGCTTTTTCAAACAAGTTTCTGAATTGACGCTCAAGAATACCATAAGTATACTTTGCTTTTTGCTTCTCCATTAATTGAAGTGCATATTCAGATTGTTTTCTTCTTCTTTTATTAGGACCGTGCATCCCAGGAACATAGTTTTTACGTTCCAACGACTTATCAGGACCATAAATTGGCTCTCTGAATTTCCTCGCTATTTTCGATTTAGGACCTCTATATCGTGCCATATCTAATCGTGATTTTCTCTTTCAATTAATAATTAAACTCTTCGACGTTTAGGTGGTCGACATCCGTTATGAGGTAATGGAGTAACATCCATTATTTCCATCACTTCTACACCACTATTGTGAATAGATCGGATAGCAGATTCTCTTCCGGAACCAGGACCTTTTACATATACCTTAACTCTTCTTAAACCGTAATCATAAGCCTCTTTGGTACATTCTTCTGCAGCAATTTGGGCAGCATAAGGTGTGTTCTTTTTAGAACCTCTAAAGCCCATTTTTCCAGCTGAAGACCATGATATAACTTGACCTTGGTTATTTGTTAATGAAATGATGATGTTATTAAAAGTCGCTTGAATATGCGCTTCTCCAACAGCTTCTACATTAACCTTTTTCTTCTTTTTAGCACTTGTCTTTGCCATTATTACAACTTATTAAGTCTTATTTAACTGCTTTTTTCTTGTTCGCAACAGTTTTACGTTTTCCTTTCCGTGTACGAGCATTATTTTTTGTACGCTGTCCTCTTAAAGGCAAGCCTGAACGATGACGAATACCGCGATAACTTCCGATATCCATTAATCGTTTAATGTTCATTTGAGTTTCAGAGCGTAATGCACCTTCAATTGTGTAATTTTCATTAACAACAGAACGAATTCTTGATAATTCATCATCGTCCCAATCGTTAACTTTTTTATCTACATCAACTTCAGCGGCGCTTAAAATTTCTTTTGCTCTGCTTCTTCCAATTCCGAAAATGTAAGTAAGTCCTATCTCACCTCTCTTATTTTTCGGTAAATCTATACCAGCAATCCTAGCCATTTGAATATATTATTTATTAACCTTGTCTTTGTTTAAACTTTGGATTCTTTTTGTTTATCACATAAAGACGTCCTTTTCTGCGAACAATTTTACAATCCGCTGTTCTCTTTTTTACAGATGCTCTTACTTTCATTTTATTAATTTTTATACCTGTAAGTAATTCTTCCTTTTGTTAAATCGTATGGCGACATCTCAAGTTTCACTTTATCTCCTGGTAAAATCTTGATATAATACATTCGCATTTTACCTGAAATATGAGCGACGATAATATGACCATTTTCCAATTCCACTTTGAACATTGCATTCGAAAGGGCTTCTATGATCGTACCGTCTAATTCAATTGAGGCTTGTTTAGCCATACTTATTATTTATTTTTTATTACTTCTTCAATATGTTCAAATGTTGACAAAACCAAAACTTTTCCTTTTCGAATCGCAACATCATGTTCAAAATGAGCTGAAGGCTTTCCATCTGCTGTAACAATGGTCCATCCATCATTCAACTGCTTTACTTCCTTAACTCCTAAGTTAATCATAGGTTCAATAGCTAATACTAAACCTTCTTTCAACTTTAAACCAGAACGCTTTCTTCCATAGTTAGGGACTTCCGGAGATTCATGTAATGATCTACCTAATCCGTGCCCAACCAATTCTCTTACTACACCATATCCAAAGGATTCACAATATTTTTGAATCGTATATCCAATATCTCCAATCCTATTCCCAACAATCGCCTGTTCCATCCCTAATAAAAGGGATTGTTTCGTTACGTCGAGCAACTGCTGTATCTCGGCGCTAACCTCTCCAACTGCAAAGGTATATGCAGAATCTCCATAAAAACCATTTTTCAATACGCCACAATCAACTGAAACAATATCCCCATTTTTCAATGGTTTATTATTTGGAATCCCGTGTACTACCTGTTCGTTTACAGAAGTACATAATGAATTTGGAAAACCATTATAACCTTTAAAACCTGGTATTGCATGGTGATCTCGAATAAATTCTTCTGCCACTTTATCCAATTCCAGTGTAGTTACACCGGGTTGAATTAATTTCGCTACCTCAGCAAGGGTTTTACCAACAAGTAAAGAACTCTCTCTTTGTATTTCTACTTCCTCTTCCGTTTTATAATCAATCATTATGATCCGTTATCCAGCCATTCCTACGGCCGATGTTGATCTCCCTCTCACTTTTCCTGACTTCATTAATCCATCATAATGACGCATTAATAAATGACTTTCTATTTGTTGTAATGTATCTAATACTACTCCAACAATAATCAATAATGATGTTCCTCCATAAAAAATTGCAAATCCTTGTTTTATTCCAGCTGCCATTGCAATAGATGGAATAATCGCTATAAATGCTGTAAAAACTGCACCCGGTAATGTGATTCTGGAAATGATCGTATCTAAAAACTCAGATGTTGATTTACCAGGTTTGATCCCGGGAACAAATCCTCCATTACGCTTTAAATCATCAGCCATTTGTGTTGGATTAACAGTAATCGCTGTATAGAAATAAGTAAATAAGATAATTACAACCGCAAATAATATATTATAGTATAGTCCTCCAATATCACCTAAAGCGATAAGAAAAGAACCAGGTTCTTCATTTACAGCTTGTGCCAGGTATAATGGAACAAACATTATGGCTTGCGCAAATATAATAGGCATTACTCCTGCAGCATTTACTTTTAAAGGTATAAACTGACGAGCACCTGATCCCATTCCTTGAATTCCGCTAATTCTTTTAGCATATTGTACTGGAACTCTTCTTACAGCCTGCACTAAAGCAACTGTAAAACCAATAATTAATAATAAAAGAACGATCTCAACTAGTAACATTACCATTCCTCCAGCTCCATCAATACGACCAACAAATTCTTGAATGAACGCAGCTGGTAGTCTTGCGATAATACCGATCATGATAATTAATGAAATTCCATTTCCAATTCCCTTCTCAGTGATACGCTCACCTAACCACATTATAAACAAAGTACCAGCAGTAAGTATAGTAATTGATGATACCCACCAGAAAACAGAAGGATTAGCAACTGCACCTGGAACATTGACTACTGTAGAACCTAAATAACTAGGTGCTTGAACAGCGGTAATAGCGATGGTAAGAAATCGTGTGGTCTGATTTATTTTCTGACGTCCACTTTCTCCTTCCTTTTGTAATTTTTGAATAGAAGGTATTGCAATCCCTAATAACTGCATAATAATCGATGCAGAGATATATGGCATAATTCCTAAAGCAAATACAGAGGCTCGAGAAAATGCTCCTCCGGTGAAAAGCGCTAAGATTTCTCCTAGACCTCCTCCTCCAACATTTGCACTGGCCATTGCATCCGCATTTATTCCAGGCAAAATCACAAAGGATCCAATCCGATAAATTAATATCAAAGCTAAAGTTAAGAAGATTCGTTTCCTTAGATCTTCAATCTTCCAAATATGCTGCAGTGTTGCAATAAAATTCTTCATTCTCTATAACAAGTTATAAGATAACGGCTTCTCCACCATTATCTTCGATGGCTTTTTTCGCTGTTGCAGTGTATGCATTTGCAGATACTGTAACCTTGGTTGAAAGTACTCCACGACCTAAAATTTTAATTAAATCGTTTTTATTTGCCAATCCATGTTCCACGAAAATTGCGGGCGTAAAATTAGTTATTTTTTTCTCTTCGACAAGTCCTTGAATAGTATCAAGATTTACACCTTTATATTCAACTCGATTGATGTTCTTAAATCCAAACTTAGGAACACGACGTTGTAAAGGCATTTGCCCTCCTTCGAAGCCTTTTTTGCTTTTATAACCTGAACGTGATTTTGCTCCTTTATGACCACGTGTAGAAGTTCCACCTCTACCGGATCCGGTACCACGACCAATTCTTTTTCTATTTTTAACCGACCCTTCGGCTGGTTTTAAGTTACTCAAATCCATTATTTCAATGCTTTAAATATTCTCAACTTTAACTAAATGATTCACTTTACGAACCATTCCCATTATTACAGGGCTATTTTCTTGCTCTACCGACTGATTCATTTTTCTCAAACCAAGTGCTTCCAAAACAAGCTTTTGATTTTTTGGTCGGTTTATGGCACTACGTACTTGAGTAATTTTAATTTTCGACATGATTATCTTTTTAACCATTAAATACTACATCCATAGAAACTCCTCGAGTTCGTGCTACACTACGTGCATCACGTAATCTTGCTAAAGCATCAAAAGTAGCTTTCACCACATTATGTGGATTTGAAGAACCTTGAGATTTAGCGAGTACATCGGTAATTCCAACGCTTTCTAAAACTGCTCTCATTGCACCTCCGGCAATTACTCCTGTACCATGAGAAGCAGGTTTAATAAAAACTCTAGCTCCACCAAATTTCCCTAATTGAGCATGAGGAATTGTTCCTTTATATATAGGAACCTTAACTAAATTCTTTTTAGCATCGTCCATCCCTTTAGAGATCGCTTCAACTACTTCTTTAGCTTTTCCTAGTCCATGTCCTACAACTCCATTTTCATCACCTACAACAACAATGGCTGAGAATCCGAAATTCCGACCCCCTTTGGTTACTTTTGTAACACGGTTTATCGCTACTAATCTATCTTTTAATTCAAGATCGATCGCTTTAATATTATGTTTAGCTGCTTTTGCCATTTTCAATTAAAATTTAAGTCCGCCTTCTCTAACACCATCTGCTAAAGATTTAACACGTCCATGATATAAATATCCACCTCTGTCGAATACGATCTTTTCGATGCCAGCTTCTTTTGCTTTTTCAGCAATTACTTTACCGACTTCATAAGAAACCTCAACTTTGGTTTTTCCTTTTGATTCCATTTTCAATGATGATACTGATAATAAAGTTTTGCCTTCCTCATCATTTATCAATTGAACATAGATGTCTTTATTACTTCTAAATACCGATAAACGAGGAACTGCAGAGTTCCCTGATACGGTTTTGCGAATTCTTCTTCGAATACGAAGTCTACGATCTTGTTTACTAAGTGCCATGACTCAATTTTATTATTTAGCTCCGGATTTCCCGGCTTTACGTCTAACTTGTTCTCCCATATATCGGACACCTTTTCCTTTGTATGGCTCTGGTTTTCTAAATGATCGAATCTTAGATGCAATCATTCCAACCAATTGTTTATCAAAAGATTCAAGAGTAATAACAGGTGCTTTTCCTTTTAAAGTTTCAGTACTCACTTTAACTTCATCAGGTAATTGAATAATGATAGGATGTGAATATCCTAGTGACAATTCAAGTTCTTGACCTGTAACTTTAGCTCTATAACCAACTCCAATCAATTCTTGTTCGATCTTATAGCCTTCACTAACCCCAATAATCATGTTATTAATTAAAGAACGGTAAAGTCCGTGTTTTGATCGATCATCTTTAGAGTCACTTCTACGTGCTACTGTAATAACGCCATCCTCTATATTTAAAGAAATAGCATCATCCAATTTCTGAGTAAGTACTCCCTTTGGACCTTTAACTGTTATAATTTTGTCATCCGAAACATTAATCTCAACACCTTTAGTTAAGTTGATCGGATTTTTTCCTATTCGTGACATTTTCTTTCGTTCTTAATTAATTAATAAACGTAGCAAAGTACTTCCCCTCCAACATTCTCTTTTCGGGCTTCTTTATCAGACATTACCCCTTTCGATGTAGAAAGAACAGCAATACCTAAACCGTTCAGAACACGTGGAAGTTCATCCGAACCTGCATATTTTCTTAATCCTGGCTTACTTGCTCGTTGAATCGATGTGATTGCAGGTGCTTTAGTTTCACGATTGTATTTTAATGCAATCTTAATAACCCCTTGTTTATCATCATCAATAAACTTATAACTCATAATGTATCCTTTTTCATGAAGGATCTTAGTTATATTTTTCTTCACATTAGAACCTGGGATTTCAACAACCCTATGACCTGCACTTTGTGCATTTCTAATGTAAGTAAGATAATCTGCTATTGGATCAGTAATCATTTTTCCTAATTTTATTTATTACCAACTGGCTTTTTTAACACCTGGGATCAAACCCGAAAGTGCCATTTCTCTGAAAGTAACACGAGAAATTCCAAATTGTCTCATGTAACCACGTGGACGACCAGTCAATTGACATCTATTATGTAAACGAACTTTAGATGAATTAGCAGGAAGTTTTTGCAAACCATCCCAATCTCCATTTGCCTTTAGTTCGGCTCTCTTAGCAGCATACTTAGCTACCATTTTTTCTCTTTTGCGCTCACGCGCTTTCATTGATTCTTTTGCCATGATATTCTAATTTGCAAATGGAAATCCAAAGTTTTTTAATAGTGATTTAGCTTCTTCATCAGTATTAGCGGATGTTACAAATGTAATATCCATACCTGAAATTTTACTTACTTTATCGATGTTGATCTCCGGGAAGATGATCTGTTCTTTTACACCAAAAGTGTAATTTCCACGACCATCAAATCCTTTTCCTTTAACACCTCTAAAGTCACGTGTTCTTGGTAAAGCAGAAGAGATCAAACGATCTAAAAATTCATACATTTTAATTCCTCGTAACGTAACTTTCGCACCAATTGGCATCCCTTTACGTAATTTAAAATTCGAAATATCCTTTTTAGAAACTGTTGGAACCGCTTTCTGACCGGTAATCATGGTCATCTCTAGAACCGCATTATCAACTAATCGTTTATCCGAAGTAGCTTCTCCAACACCTTGATTGATCACAATTTTGTTCAATTTAGGCACTTGCATTATACTCTTGTATTTAAACTCTTTCTGTAAGGAAGGTACAATTTCTGTGTTGTACTGTTCCTTTAATCTTGGTGCGTACGACATATTATATTACCTCCTTAGTTTTAATTGAGACTCTACTTAATTTACCATCTTTCCCTTTCACACGAGTTGTACGAGTAGGTTCTCCGGTTTTTGGATCTACTAGCATTAAGTTGGAAATATGAATAGATCCTTCTTTTTCTATAATACCGCCTTCTGGAAACTGTGCACTAGGTTTAGTGTGTTTTTTAACAATATTCACGCTTTCCACTAAAGCACGGTTTTTAATGCCTAAGACTTCAAGAACTCGTCCTTGTCCTCCTTTATGGTTTCCTGCTATTACTTTTACCAGGTCACCTTTCTTTATATGAAACTTCATTTTCATCTTTACTTTCTTTAAATAGTTTAGATTACTTCAGGAGCTAAAGAAACAATTTTCATAAATTGCTTTTCCCTAAGTTCTCTTGCTACAGGTCCAAAAATCCTTGTTCCTCTCATCTCGCCACCAGCATTTAATAATACTACTGCATTATCATCGAAACGGATATAAGAACCATCACTTCTTCGTACTTCTTTTTTAGTACGAACAACAACTGCTCTAGTCACCATCCCTTGCTTAACGGTTCCTGAAGGAACTGCATCTTTAACTGTAACAACAATCTGGTCACCAATTGAAGCATATCTTTTTCTTGTACCTCCCAGTACACGGATACATAGTACCTCCTTGGCTCCACTATTATCGGCAACTTTTACACGACTTTCCTGTTGAATCATGATTCTAAATTATTTAGCTCGTTCAATAATTTCTACTAATCTCCAGCATTTATTTTTGCTGAGCGGACGGGTTTCCATAATTTTAACAAGATCGCCAATACCACATTCTTGATTTTCATCATGTGCCATCAGGTTTTTTGTTCGTTTTACGAATTTACCGTACTTAGCGTGTTTTAGCTTGCGTTCCACTAATACCAAAATGGTTTTATTCATTTTGTCACTGGTTACAACACCAATACGCTCTTTTCTTAAGTTTCGCTTTTCCATCGAACCTATATTATTTGATTTTTTCTTACTTGTTTTTCGGTCTTCAACTTTGCCAAAAATCGACGGGAATGATGAATACTCATAGGATTTTCTAACTCAGAAACCGAGTGATCCATTCGCATCTTATTCAGTACACTTTGGATTTCTTGAATTTTATCATTTAAATCCTCTGAGGTCAATTCTGTAATTTCTGTATATTTCATTATCAAGTCCCCCTTTAATTAGCGTAGTTATTTCGAACTACAAATTTGCATTTAATTGGAAGTTTTTGAGCGGCAAGACGCATGGCTTCTTTACCTACTTCAAGTGTAACTCCGTCAGCTTCGAACATCACTCTACCTGGACGAACCACTGCAACCCAATGACTTGGAGCTCCTTTACCTTTTCCCATCCTTACTTCGGCTGGTTTTGAGGTAATTGGTTTATCCGGAAAAATTCGAATCCAAACTTGTCCTTCCCTTTTCATAAATCTGGTAACCGCTATACGCGCTGCTTCTATTTGTCTGGAAGTGATCCAGCCACCTTCCTGACTTTTAAGGCCGAAAGAGCCGAATGCTATTGTAGCACCACGTTGGGCATTACCCTTCATTGGCATCTTATGCATTTTTCGGAATTTCGTTCTTTTTGGCTGTAACATAACTTATACTATTAACCTTAAACTCTAATGTTATTTTCTTTTTCTATTACTATTGCTATTACCGCTTCTTTGTTTATTACCACCAGCTACATTTGCCGGAGTAGCAGTAAATTGAGCAGAAAGATCTCTCTTTCCAAATACTTCACCTTTACAGATCCATACTTTAACTCCCATCATACCCATTTTCGTCAATGCTTCTCCAATATGATAATCGATGTCTGCTCTAAAAGTATGAAGTGGAATTCGACCGTCTTTATAAGATTCAGTTCGAGCCATTTCAGCGCCGTTTAATCGACCTGAAATAGTTACTTTAATACCTTCTGCACCCATACGCATAGTAGAAGCAATTGCCATTTTAATGGCTCTTCTATAAGAAATTCGACCTTCAATTTGACGAGCTATTCCAGATGCAACTAAACGCGCATCTAATTCAGGACGTCTTATCTCATGAATGTTTATTTGAACTTCCTTTTGAGTAAGTTTTCTTAATTCTTCTTTAAGTTTATCGACTTCAGATCCTCCTTTTCCAATAATAACACCCGGACGAGCTGTATTAATGGTGATTGTAACTAACTTTAAAGTTCGCTCAATTATGATCTTCGAAATACTGGCCTTTTTTAATCTTTCGTGAAGATATTTTCGGATTTTATTATCCTCTACAAGCTTAGCAGTATAATCTTTTCCTCCGTACCAGTTTGATTCCCAACCTTGAATAAAGCCTAAGCGATTACCTATTGGATTTGTTTTCTGTCCCATCTTGTGCCTATTTGATACTATCTAATATTACTGTTACGTGATTTGATCGTTTTCGAATTCGATGCGCTCTTCCTTGTGGAGCTGGTCGCAGTCGTTTTAACATTCTTGCACTATCAACAAATATTTCCTTAATAATTACGTCTTCATCTTCTATGCTCTTACCCGTATTTTTCACTTCCCAATTGGAAATTGCAGAAACAACTAATGTTTCTAATCTACGTGCAGCATCTTTATTAGTAAACTTGAGGATGTTAATTGCATCCATTACATTTCTTCCGCGGACCAAACCTGCTACCAATCGCATTTTGCGAGGTGAAGTAGGACAGTTATTCAACTTTGCAAAGCTGATTTCCTTCCTTTCTTCTTTGAGCTTGTCTGCTCTTACTTTTTTATGAGAAGCCATTGTCTATTATTTATCTTTTACCTTTATCTTTCTTACCACCATGACCTCTGTAATTACGGGTCGGGGCAAACTCTCCTAATTTATGTCCGACCATGTTTTCAGTACAGAAAACAGGAATGAACTTTTTACCATTATGCACCGCGATGGTCATCCCAACAAAATCCGGCGAAATAGTTGATGCTCTCGACCAAGTTTTAATTACAGATTTTTTACCTGATGTCTGAGCTGCTTCTACACGCAAGGATAATTTATAGTGTATAAAAGGAGGCTTTTTTAGCGATCTACTCATATCGTATTATTATTTCTTACGTTTTTCAACAATATATTTATTCGAAAACTTCGTTTTCTTACGTGTTTTGTATCCCTTAGCTGGAATTCCATTCCTAGATCTTGGATGTCCTCCAGAACTACGTCCTTCTCCACCACCCATTGGGTGATCAACTGGATTCATCACTACACCACGTACACGAGGTCTTCTTCCTAACCAACGACTTCTTCCGGCTTTACCTGAAACTTGTAAGTTATGTTCCGGGTTTGAAACAGTACCAATAGTTGCTAAGCAAGTGGTAAGTATAATTCTGGTTTCACCAGATGGTAACTTTACAGTAACATATTTACCTTCACGAGCTGCTAACTGTGCATAAGATCCAGCACTTCTAGCTAAAATACCACCCCTTCCAGGAGTTAATTCAATGTTATGAATTAATGTTCCTAAAGGAATTTTTGCTAATGGCATTGTATTTCCCACTTCTGGCGCTACTTTTTCACCAGAAACAATCGTTTGTCCTACTTCTAATCCTTGAGGAGCAATTACATATCTTTTATCACCATTAGCGAAAAATACTAATGCAATTCGAGCAGATCTATTTGGATCGTATTCGATTGTTTTAACAATCCCCGGAATATCAAAGTTATTTCGTAAAAAATCAATTGCACGATATTTCTTTTTATGACCACCACCTAAATAGCGCATAGTCATTCTTCCAGAGTTATTTCTACCTCCTGATTTTGTTCTTCCTTTTACCAAAGACTTTTCTGGTGAAGCAGCCGTTATCGTATCAAAATCTGATAAAACTTTGTGCCTCTGCCCTGGAGTAATTGGTCTAAATTTTCTAACACCCATTTCTCGTTCGTTTAAATGTTACTGAATACATCGATGGTGTCGCCATCAACCAATGAAACAATCGCTTTTTTGTAGGCGTTAGTTCTACCGAGTTGAACGGTAGTCTTCGTTTGTTTTCTTTTCACTTTCCCCAAATAATTCATGGTTCTAACTGAAGAAACCTTTACACCAAACATACTCTCTACGGCTCTTTTGATCTTGCCTTTATCAGCTTTTCGATCAACTATAAAACCATAAACATTAAGCGATTCGCTGTCTCTGGTCATTTTTTCAGTCAACACGGGCTTTAATAATATACCGGTACTCATCGTTACGCTTTTAAATTAATTACAACTTCTGCAACTGCCATTGAATCAAATACGATTTGTTGACTATCAACTATATCGTAAGTGTTTAATTTACTTGCAGTTACAACTTTAGTACCCCTTAAATTTCGGGACGACAAATATAAATTTTTATTTTGTTCGTTAACTACAAACAATGTTTTTTTGTCATC
>JAHECK010000128.1 GCA_024641785.1 Flavobacteriales bacterium
CTTACTCGATTCACAATACTTCTTTAAAGGCTGAATCGCCTGAATTGCATGAAGAATATGAATGACTTCTCGAGGATTTATTCTACCAACAGCTACTTTAGAGATCATACGTTCAAGGTCTCCCGTTTGCTTGATCCAATCGATCAATTGATCTTGATCATCCGAAAGGCTAAGGAAATGATCTACCATATTGAGGCGTTGCTCGATCAATGATTTGTCTTTTAAAGGCAACGCAAGCCAGCGTTTTAAAAGGCGAGAGCCCATAGGTGAAACAGTTCGATCTAAAACATCAATTAAAGTTCTCGCATTTTCATTCGAAGAATAAAGGAGTTCAAGATTCCGAATGGTAAAGCGATCCATCCAAACGTAATGATCTTCTTCAATTCGAGAAAGTTTGGAGATATGAGCAATTCGATTGTGCTTTGTTTCAGATAAATAATGCAGGCAGGCACCTGCAGCGATGGTAGCCAGTTTCATTTTATCGACTCCAAATCCCTTTAAAGAAACCGTATCGAAATGATTGAGCAGAAGTTCGCTTGTAAAGCTCTCTGTAAAAACCCAATCATCGAGCATAAATGTATGAAAGGAATTAGAGCTTAACTCTTGAAAATCCTTTTTAAGCTGCTTTTGATATAAGACTTCGCGAGGACTAAAGCTTTGTAATAATTTGGATATATATTCACTATTTCCTTCCGATACCAGAAATTCTCCGGTTGAAATATCTAAAAATGCAATTCCTAATCGCCCTGCTGAAAAGTGCACAGCGGCAAGGAAGTTATTTCGTTTCCCATCAAGAACCTGATCATTCATTGCTACACCCGGAGTGACCAGTTCGGTAACTCCACGTTTAACAATGCTCTTTGTTAATTTAGGATCTTCGAGTTGGTCGCAGATAGCTACCCGAAAACCTGCTCTGACTAATTTTGGAAGATAAACATCGAGCGAATGATGTGGAAAACCTGCCAGATCGATGAAAGCAGCAGCTCCATTTTTTCTTTTTGTGAGCACAATGCCTAATATTCGAGCAGCTTTAACGGCATCTTCACCAAAAGTTTCATAAAAATCCCCTACTCTAAACAAGAGTATCGCATCCGGATATTTGGATTTAATGGTGTTATATTGTTTCATTAACGGTGTTTCTGCCACCGCATTTTTTGTTTTCTTTGCCATAACTATTCTGCTGCGAAATAGAAGATAAAGTTACATTTTCATATTTCGGAACAACTACGTTAAAACTACGAATTATGAACAGGAAATTAAGACCCGATGAGATGATGCGCCTTGATGCAGATGCATTTAAAGGAAGCGACAAATTTGAAGTGCTTATTATTCTGGATAACATTCGTTCTGGTAATAATATCGGGTCGGTTTTTCGGACGGGTGATGCTCTAAGAATTTCAGGAATTTTACTTTGTGGAATAAGTGCACAACCTCCTCAAAAAGACATTCAGAAGACCGCTTTGGGATCGACAGAGAGTGTTCCCTGGAACTATTTTGAACATACGATCGACGCGATAAATTTTGCTAAAAAAGAAGGCTTTACCGTTTATGCGATAGAACAGGCGCATTCATCCATTTTTTTAGATCGTTTCTTTCCTAAAAAGGGAGAGAAGATCGCAATTGTGATGGGGAATGAGGTGAGAGGGGTGGCGCAAGAAGCGATCGACCAGTGTAGTGCAGTTATTGAAATCCCACAATTTGGAACGAAACATTCGTTTAATATTTCGGTAAGTACCGGAATTGTACTTTGGGATTTATATACGAAAATGACCCCATTTAACTAATACCAATTGCGCTTTTAAATGTTGTTTATAATAAATAGCAGTCATTTAAAAGCGATAAGTGATAAATGCCGATTTGCTAACAAACGAGTAGGCGAGAAACAAAGAATGCGACATTTGATAGCTATATCGGTATAAGTACTATTATTAGTATTTTTGATTTCAATGAGAAGATTAAAAGAGATAAGGAGAAATGTTTTGTGCCTGATACTTCTATTTTTAATAGGGTCGTCAGTGTATGCTCAAAGCTATAATCTTCGTTTTTCTCGATGGGAACGGTTTCGTCATGAATTTGGAGGATCAGTGGGTCTTACTGCCTTTTTAGGTGAGTTGGGTGGGGCTAATGCGATTGGGTCAGATGGACTTCGAGATTGGAATTTCAATCAGAATAAATTGGCATTATCAGTTGATTATCAATATTATTTAAAGCGAAATTTAAGTGCAAGGGCAAATTTGATGTATGCCTTTTTATCGGGAGATGACAAGAATACTACAGAACCTTTTCGTAGCAATCGAAACTTGCATTTTAAATCCACTATAATTGAGTTGAGTGGAATGCTTCAATTTTATTTTATGCGAGAGGAGCCTGGATCAAAGTCTCATTTCCAAAAGCAGCCCTTTTCAATGAATATTTATGGATTTATCGGTGTCGGCGTTGCTTATTTTAATCCGAAGGCCAAATACAATGGCGAGTGGGTTAATTTACAGCCATTGGGAACTGAAGGACAGGGGATTGAAATGGAAGCTGATCCATATTCTTTGTTTACTGCAGTCATTCCGATTGGATTTGGTTTATCGAAGAAGATCAATGGGGTATGGATGCTAGGCTTGGAATTCTCCTATAGAAAAACATTTACTGATTATTTGGATGATGTAAGCACGGTCTACTACAATAATGATAAGATCTTTGCTGAGAGAGGTGAGGTGGCGGCTTATTTAGCTGATCCAAGCAATGGATACTATATTGACGATAATGGCAATCAGGTCCCTTTAAACTCAACAGGAGAAGGAATGCAACGGGGTGATCCGGAAGATAAGGATGCGTATTTAACCGGCGTTGTAACGGTGAGGTATTTTTTCGGTGCTAAAGGTCGAAGAAAAACGAATCGATCTCGGTTTTAGATGTGAGACCCTTCTGGGGTAATTATAGTTAGTTTTATTACCTAGGTGCAACCCCTCCGGGGTCAACTTGTTTAAAATAGACTGACATCTTAGTTTCTCACAATACTAGCTCAAATGGATATGTTTTCGATAGACTTAGAGGGGTCACACATATATCAATAAAAAAACCCTGATCAATTTGATCAGGGTTTTAGAAAGACAAATCGTCTTCAAATTCAATTTATAGGTTATCCCAGAATTTAACAAATTCTAAGTCTGCACCCGCTTTAGTAGCTAAATTAGGATCAAGAGCTCCTGCTTTATCAACATTTGCTTTAACAGCAGCAGCATCTCCATTACGAGCAGCAATAATAGCAGCAAGGTAAAATCCAAGAGCTGAATCTTTATCAGCAGATGCATCTAAAGTACTTTGAGCTCCAGTGTTATCACCATTAAGCATTTTTGCAAGTGCAACGTTGAATGTTTTTTCAGAACCGAAATTAGTAATTGCTGAGCTATAGTCTCCGTCTTGAACATTAACTAATCCCATATTGTAGTTTACTTCAGCACCAGCAGATGCACCTTCTTTGAAAAGTTCCATTGCTTCTTTACGATTTCCTTCTTGACGTACAATTGCACCTAGGTTATTAGAAGAGATAGGATTGTTTTTAATTCCTAATGCTTTTTCGAATTGACCTTTAGCTTGTGCCGCTTTACCCATCATCATCAATACATAACCTGCATTGTTAGATCCTCGGTAATCATTAGGAAAATTACGTTCTGCGATCATATAGATTCTTAATTTCTCATCAAGATTAGCGCTTAATTTAGCAGCATATAAGATCTCTTCAACATTTAAAGTATCAGGATCAGATTTTACTAAAGCAAGGATTTCCTCATCTGAATATCCAATTTTTTTGTATTTAAGATGAATTTGTGATCTACGTAATTGTGGAAGAATTTCGTTTGCAACTACTTTATAAGTAGCAGCAAGATTTTTAATTTCTTGTTCACGTTTTGCAGGGTCACTGTACATTTGAAGAATTCGGATAATAAGATCTTTATCTTTTATATCAGAAGCTTCCATTTTTTGTTTGAAACCATCCCAATCTTCACCTTTACCCATTTCTTGACAGAAATTTTCAGCATGCTCGATTTTATTCTTTTTCAATTCAGCACCAACTACTTTATGAGCGCTTTTAGCACGGTCATTTGCAAGATTTTCATTTAAGGTAAGCTCACCATCCGGAGAAGCATAAGCTTCAATAACAGCACCTGTCAATTCTAAACGATCATTTGCAGCAACTGCTTTTACGAAAGCACTCATGTCTTTCATATCCTGATCCTTTAATTCACTAGGACGTACAACTGAAGAGTTGATCAAATAGTTGATAACTGCATATTCTTCGTGATTAGTTATTCGAACATAATTGTCCTTAGCCAAAATCACTTTATCATCATTTTGCATTAAATAAGGAGTAGTTCTTACACCTTTAGCAAGTGGAAGAGGAGCAAATTCTTTTGTTTTCTTACCTTGAGAACCTAAAACGCGTAAGTAAAGATCTGAACTTTCCATATCACTAGTATAAGCAATACGATCGCTATAACTAAATGAAGTTGGAGCTTCATAAGAAATAACTTTGTAGTTTCCTGCAGCATCTTCGCCTTGGTAAAAAGCAGCTTCATAAGCTTGTTCGCCACTAGGGTAAATAAGCACGGGAGTTACTTCTATTGTAGCTTTTTTGCTAAAGTATTTTTCAGGGTATTGTCCTGCAACATTTAATTCAACGCTATCACCTCTAACAATAAGAGGACTAGGGTCAACGTTATAAGAAACATTCGGAGCATTTTTAGACATCTTGCCTAGCCCATTACAACCAACTAAGGTCAAAGCTGCAACAACAATTACAGCGAGAGATTTTAAAGTATAATTTTTCATTACCTGATAAATTGAATTTTCGTTTATTGATATAATACGCAAAAATAGTTATTGTTTGATGAAATTAAAAGAATTTAGGACCTTAAGGTCAATTATTTAGAAAATTACTTTTTGAACTCCAATTTCATAAGGGCGATCAATAATATTATATAGCCTTTTTAATTGCGTTTCATCAGCTACAAAATCAACGCCATTCAAGTCCAGCACTAGCATTTTAAGGTTTTGTTGCTTTAGAAATTGAAAGTAAGATTCCTGAATTTTAAGCAAATAATCATCTGAAATATTTAACTCGTAATCTCTGCCTCTTTTAGTAATATTCTGTTGTAATTCATCAATATTTCGATGTAAGTAGACTAAAAGATCCGGTTTAGGGAGATTAGACATCATTACTTGGTACATTTTCTGAAAAAGATCGAATTCTTCTTTCTCTAAATTTGCACGAGCAAAAATGAGTGATTTGCTTAAAGAATAATCTGAAAAAGTATTTTGTGTAAATAATGAATGTTGTCTTAATTCTTTATTAAGTTGATGAAATCGATCGGATAGAAACGACATTTCAAGTGCAAATGCATAGCGCTGTGGTTCTTTATAAAATTTTGGTAAAAAAGGATTTTCGGTAAATTCTTCCAGAACTGATCTGCCCTGGTATTTTTTTACCAAAAGATTGACAAGTGAAGTTTTACCAGCACCAATATTTCCTTCTATAACTACGTAAGAATGTCGCATTAATCTATCGCTTCAACAGTATTTGAGTCAGGGCATAAAAGTAATAAGCTTTTGTGGTCCTTTTTCAGAATAGGATGAATAAAATATGGTAGAATTTCAACCAGCGGTTCTAAAGTAAATTTCCTTAAATGAAGACGGGGATGAGGTATGATCAAATTATCATTTTCAATGATCTGATCATTTAGGTACAAAATGTCAATATCAATAGGTCGATCCGTATAATTCTTTTCAATTTTTCTAATCCTTCCAAGTTCTTTTTCTACCACCAATGTTACTTTTAATAATTGCTGGGGATCCTTTTCTGTTTCAAAAAGGATCACTTGATTGAGATAGCAATTTTCAGATTCGTAACCCCAGGCTGAAGAACGATAAAGTTTCGATTTCGTCAAAAGTGAAAATCCATTTTCGCCTAACAATCGAATTGCCTTAGCAAATAATGCTTTACTATCACCTAAATTACCACCTAAGAGGACTACTGTTTTCATTTATTCAGCAAAAGTACTTTAATTACCGCCTTCATTTCAAATTTACCTTCGGTGTATAAAAATTAAAATTAGATTATAAGAAGACTTATTTTTGTCATCAAATAAATAACCATGAAATTTTTTAAATACGTCTTTGCTTCCGCCTTAGGTACTATCCTTGCCGGAGTCGTTTTGCTAGTGATTCTTATTGGACTTATAATGGGTTCAATTTCAGCGGCCTTAGATGATATGTCAACGGATACGTCTTCTACGATATCTAATAATTCCATTTTAACGATTCGCTTCGATGAGCAAATAACAGAACGTTCAAAAAAAGATGATTTTGAAATTCCGGGCTTTAGCAAAAAGCAAATTGGATTGAATGGGATATTAAAAAACATTGAAAAAGCGAAAGAAGACGATAAAATTGTTGGAATATATTTAAATGTAAGTGATTTAGGTGCCGGTATAGCAAGCGTTGAAGCGATTAGAAATGCATTAGTAGAATTTAAAAAATCAGGAAAATGGATCGTTGCCTATAGCGAATTATATACGCAATCGGCCTATTATCTTTCCAGTTGTGCAGACGAAGTTTATTTAAATCCGGAAGGAATGATATTTTTTCAGGGCATAAGCGCTAAGCCGATGTTTATGAAGGAGATGTTTGATAAACTTGGATTTGAAATGCAGGTGATCAGAGGTAAAAACAATAAGTTTAAAAGTGCAGTAGAGCCCTTTATGTATAATGAAATGAGTGATGAGAACAAAGCTCAGACTAGTAAGCTTATTTTTTCGATCTGGGATCATATTGTAAATGAAATTGCTGCTTCCAGAGGAATTACGATCGATAATGTAAATAAAATAGCAGATGAACTTACCGGATTATTTCCTGACAGCGCATTGGCGAGCGGATTTATTGATGGTCTAATGTATCACGATGAAATTGAAAGTATTTTAGCTGAAAAGCTTTCCGAAGATCTTCTCGATAAAGATCAATTGGTAGAATTAAGAAAATATACCCATAGAAAACTTAAAAAAACCAAATCATCAGACTTTAGAAAAAAGAAAGTTGCGGTCATCTACGCAGTGGGTAATATTATGGGCGGAGAAGGTGATGATGAAACCATCGGTTCAGATCGAATTTCTGAGGCAATAAGAGAAGCTCGGTTGGATACTAATGTAAAAGCGATCGTACTCAGAGTGAATTCTCCGGGGGGCAGTGCCTTAGCTTCGGATGTGATCTGGAGAGAAGCTACGCTCGTTGAAAATGAAAAACCATTTATTGTTTCAATGGGAGATTATGCTGCTTCAGGGGGCTATTATATTTCAGCTCCTGCAGATCGAATTTTTGCTGAAGTGAATACCATAACAGGTTCAATAGGTGTATTTGGTCTTATGCCAAATGCTCAGGGACTGTTGAATGATAAATTAGGAATTTATTTTGATGGTGTTAAAACCAATCAACATTCTGATTGGATGGATATTTCTAAACCACTTTCTGCATCGGAATTTGAGGTCAGACAAAGAGGGGTTGATAAGGCCTATGATTCCTTCACATCCAAAGTAGCAGAAGGTAGAAGCCTGCGCCAAAGCTATGTAGACAGTATTGGTCAGGGAAGAGTATGGACGGGTATTGATGCCGTTGATATCGGTCTTGTTGATGAGATCGGTGGCTTAGAAGATGCTATTGTTTATGCCGCAGAACTTGCTGGTATTGATGATTATAGAGTTCAGGAATTACCATTGCAAAAAAGCCCTTTTGAAGAATTATTTAGTGATCTTGGCATGGGTGCATCGCAAAAAGCGATGGAAAATGCCTTGGTAAATTACCAGTTATTGCAGCAATTCAAGTACATTCAATCGATATTGAAAATGGAAGGGGTCCAGGTAGTATTACCGATCCGTATTTCTTTGTAACATGGAATTGATCATTAGTACCGATAAAGAACGTGTCGATCTTGAAAAAGTAATTCGTTTTTTAAAAGATGAATCCTATTGGGCTAGATCAAGAAGCATTGAACAAATAGAAAAGTCGATTGAGCATTCATTCTGTTTTGGATTGTACGAAGGGAAGGAAATGATCGCTTTCGCAAGGGTAATAACCGATTTCGCAGTCTTTGCTTATCTGGCTGATGTTTTTGTAGATAAGAATTATCGGTCGAAAGGATATGGAAAACGATTGATGAATGAGATCATGAATCATCCGGATCTTCAAATGATCTCCAGGTGGATGTTAGGGACCTTGGATGCACACGAACTTTACAGACCTTTTGGATTTAATGAGGT
>JAHECK010000029.1 GCA_024641785.1 Flavobacteriales bacterium
ATACTGGCTTGAAACGAGATCAAAATCAATTGTATTTGGATCCCAGGCAGAGCCTGGTTCTGGAGTGCTGCTAAAAAAAACTCCCCAATTACTCGTCTCCATAATAAAATTCGGGTTGTCTTTTTTGTTTTGAATCCAAAAAGATACGATATAGCAGGTTCCATCTACCAGAGGCTCCAGAAGTTCAGTAGCTGCCCATTCTCTCATCCCATCGTCACCATTCCCTTTGTAGCAACCTAATACAGCCTGTCCTTCAACTGGAACACCACAATCTAAATTTCCAAATCCTAAAGGACAATCATTCAGGTTTTCCAAATTACTTCCATTATGCAACTGATGATGATGATCTGGAGATCCATTACATGACCACCAATCAAACAACTCACCTAAATAATCGAAAGAAGTAGATGCATTCAGATCTGCATTTTCAAAGCTTGGATCCGGCACTAGATTTTGCGCATAAGTTTTACTACTTAGTAATAAAACTAAGAGGATAATTGAAAAATTATATCTTAATGAAATGCGCATTCTTAGGTCAGTTTTTATTAATTCTTTTAAAACAATCTGCTACTAAACCAAATAACGTCCGAAGAGTACGTCGGTTGCTTATTGATTTCTAAGAAGTTTATTTGTTTAAACTAAATTTTTCACCAACAACTTCTCCTGATTCAAAAATCACAGTGATTAAATAAATACCATTGTTTAAAAAGGTACAATCAATACTATTGGAAAGTGATTTTCCCACTTGTCTTCCCTGTACATCAAATAGGGCGATCATACTAATATTTTCTTTTGAAAGAGTGCTTAATTTATATCCATTCGAACCGGAAGGGTAGGTGATATCAACATTATCAATGGTCATTTCTTCAATTCCAAGTGGGTTTGGAACTGTAGTGCAATCGGGATTTGCCCATAAACCTTCATTACATAATAAAAGATTCGAAAACCAAAGGTCGTTTCCTGGCGAACAGTAAATTGGTATAAGGGGTAAAGTAACTTCTCCAACAGCAAAGAATCTAAGCACAACATTACCACCCATTTCCTCGAAATAAATTTCACGAAGAACATCCTCATCCGTTAACCAAACAGTATCACCTAAGCTAATAAACCCGCTTGGAGTTATTTCAATTGCTCCTGTATTTGTAATTGATTCAACAACAAAGCCATAATCAATTCCGGGATCTTCACAGGGTTGCATGAAAAAATTATGATCCGGTAAGCCCATCTCATAACACGTTGCATCAAAGGTGGTATCGAATTGCCAAGCTACTAAAGTGAGGTACTTTATGGTGTCATTTACGGCATCGCCAACCATCCAATTCTGTGCATTGCTAGTATTCTTAAGTCCAAAACTTAAGGCGATAATCAAAAATAATTTTGTGTATAAATGTTTCATTTTCTTCTTTTTATTAGGCACAAATTTACTTCATTTCATTATTAAGACAACAAAGTAAGAAGCTGGAGATAACTTGGTATTTACACAATTAAATCTTGTTAGGGGCGCTGTTAAAGAGATCTGAACTATTTATTCAAATAATCGATAAGCAGTTAAGTAACACTTTGTTGTTTTAAACAAGTTTTATAACAAATAAAAGTCGCTGGTTATATTTTATGACATCAGAAGCTTAATTTTAAATAAGAATTAAAAAAATAAAATTTGAATTGTAACATTCATTTAAACCTATCGTCTTCCATATTGAAATGACAACAGACACTTTTGAAAAAGAGATTTTACCCTTAAAGCATCCCATCTTTCGTTTTGCACTTTTTATGTTAAAAAACAATGATGATGCTCAAGATGTAACACAAGAAGTTCTGATCAAGATATGG
The DNA here is from genome assembly GCA_024641785.1 of Flavobacteriales bacterium. GTDB lineage: Bacteria > Bacteroidota > Bacteroidia > Flavobacteriales_D > JAHECK01 > JAHECK01. Next base: position 1,831 of record JAHECK010000029.1, read on the forward strand.
GAGAAGAGAGAAGAGCTGGATCAAGTAAGAAATAGGAGGGCATGGGCAATTACGATTACAAGAAACAAATGTTTGGATCTTATAAAATCAAGAAAAGAAGGGGTTTTTTCATTGGATGAAAACATGGATGCAGCAACAAGTTCTACACCTTATGAATTATTACAAGTAAGCGATGAGACAGATTGGGTTAAAAACTTATTGGAAAAACTACCGATACTTCAAAAAGAAGTTTTTTATCTGCGTCATTTCGAAGGAGATACTTATAAAGAGATCGGCGAATCATTGAATCTTGATGAAAACAAAGTGAAAGTGTATCTCCATCGAGCAAGAACATTTATTAAAAAAAGTTTAGAAGAAAAACACGATTATGGACTTAAAACAGGTTGAACAGTTATTAGAAAAGTACTGGGAAGGAAGTTCTAGCATTGAAGAAGAGAAATTGATTCAAGAATTCTTTGCTTCAAATGACCTGCCTAAACATTTGGAAGCGTATAGCGATTTATTTACAAGTCCGGAGCTTTCAATTCATCCAGAACTTGGAAAAGAATTCGATGCTGCGATCTTAAATAAGATCAAAGCCGAACCGAAAGCGAATGTTTGGAATGCATTTAAAATTGCAGCGATCGGTCTAATTCTTCTCATCACATCGATAAGTGTATTTCAAGTTGACACTGAAAAGCAAGTGGCTCAAGATACTTTTAATACACCTGAAGCGGCTCTTGCAGAAACAAAAAGAGCTTTTGCGATGATCTCAGATGCGATGAATAAAGGAGAGCAACAAATGATCTTCCTTTCAAAATTAGACGAGACTAATGAAAAAATAAAAACCCAACAATAATGAACAAGCTTGCCACTGGTCACAATAATTCAATGGCGAGATAGTATTAATTTAATTTTATAGACGATGAAAAAAGCAACAACAATGCTACTACTGGTTTTAATGGCCGGTATTATGAACGCACAAAGCTTAATAAGCACTACTTTTTCTGATTATGAAAACAACGAAAATTATTCTCGTGTTTCAATTTCAAAAAAGATGTTCTCTCTGATGGCAAATCTTGATCCCGATGATGAAGATGAAAAGGATTTGATCTCTACCGTTAGTAATTTGGATGGATTAAAAATAATTGTAGCGGATAGCACTGATAATCCAGATAAGTTATTCAAAGAATCAATGATCAGAATACCAAAACGATTCGAAGAATTATTAACTGTAAATGAAAAGGATGAGAGGATCATTTTTATGATCGATGAAAAAGATGGAATGGTTTCAGAACTGATTATGGTATTGAAAAGTAATGATCAGTTCGTTTTACTCGATCTATTCGGAAAGATTGATCTAAAGCAAATAAGTAATTTATCCAGAAAGATGAATATTGAACATCTGGATAAGTTGGAGAAAATTGATGAAAAATAAAAGCATTAAGCAATAACTGCTAAGCACCCCATTATGAAAAAGCGATTATTAATTGTGGCGATCTTGATAGGCTTTACCCAAATAATTAATGCACAAGAGGAAGTCCTAAATAAAAACTTTGCAGTTGGATTTCAGATAGCCCAATATCAACAGGATTTTGGTCTTGGATTAAATGTAAGTTCACCTTATTTTGCTGATGATCGAATCGCATTTCGTCTTAGAGGAAATATCATGTGGAACGAACATCTAAATCCTGATGGCTTATCAACATGGTCCAATTATTCTAATCTTTCTTTAGGAATAGTCGGAGTTGGAGGTCAGATTGGAAATTCTATTCGCCTTTATGGTGAAGGAGGTTTAATTCTTCTTTTTCCATCCAGTAATTTCTCTTCAGAAAGCACCGAAATTGGTGGATACGGGTTATTTGGCTTTGAATTCTATTTGCATCCAAATGGAAGTTATTTTATTGAAATAGGAGGAGTGGGAACAGGGGCTAAAGAGGATAAAATTGCAACTCAAGCTATTTATTCAAATGGATTACTTATAGATACTGGATTTAGAATTCAATTTTAATGATAAAACAACTTAATATCAGATATAGACAAATGTTTCGCAACAACATTCTTTTATTTCTACTGCTTATGGGCTGGAATCTTCTTCCGGCCCAAAGTAGAAGTCTTGATGCTATTTCGGAGGATATGGGTGCCTTTGAGAAATTGTATTTCTACCCAAGTGTACTCAGAGCACTAGGAGGCTCACAAAGTGAAACATTTATAGGCCTCGTCAAAGATATCGACCTTGTTATTATTATTAATATGGATAGTGCTTTTGTTAATTTAAATCAAGATAAACTAGTTGATTTAAATAAGGAATTACTAACTGAAGGATATGAAGAGATAGCTTCAGGTTTTGAAAAAGGAGTCAAGAATGAACTTTTTTTATTAGAGCGAAAGGATAAAATTGAAGGCTTTATTTTTAGTCGTATTGAAAACAACCAAGCAATGATCATCGAACTTATTGGAAATATTCAGATCACGAAATTGAATGATCTTATGAGTTTAGATTTTGAAAATTTCACATCTTTTCTTAAGTAATTATGGGAATGATATTACAAACAGATCACTTAGAAAAACGCTACGGCAAAATCACCGCAGTAAATAATTTAAGCATTTCTATTCCCCGGAAAAGTGTTTTTGGTTTACTTGGACCCAATGGATCCGGAAAGACGACTACTTTAGGTATGATCCTGGATGTAATAGAAAAAAGTGAAGGGAGCTTTACTTGGAATATTGGTGAAAAGGGAAATGAGCGTAAGAAAATAGGGGCTATCCTCGAATCGCCTAATTTTTATCCTTATTTATCGGCAGTTGAAAACCTGAAATTAGTTTGTAAAATAAAGGAGGTTTCCTACGATTTAATTGATCCGATCTTAAAGCAAGTGGGATTATTTGATCGAAAAGAAGATGCTTTCAAAACCTATTCATTAGGGATGAAACAACGTCTTGCAATTGCCTCGGCTTTGTTATCAGATCCTGAAGTTTTAATTTTGGACGAACCGACAAATGGACTGGACCCCAAAGGAATTGTTGAGATCAGAGAAATCATCAGAGAAATTGCAGAAGAAGGGAGAACGATCATTCTGGCGAGTCATTTATTAGATGAAGTTCAAAAAGTATGTACTCATTTTTGTGTTTTAAATAAGGGAAATCTCATTTATTCAGGCGTAGTTGAGGAATTGAGTAAAGAGAAGAACCGATTTCAATTAAGAGCAGAAAACAGCGATTTACTCAAGTTGGCTTTAGAAAATTCGAATCAAATCAGTGAATGGTCTGAAGAAGAACTTTTTTTCTCAGTATTAATTAAAAAAGATTCAAGCATTGAAGTTCTAATGCAGGAGCTATCCTCGAAAAATATTTTTGTAAATCATTTAAGTCAAAAGACATTCAATCTTGAGAAAAAATTCATTGAAATCCTTGATCAACAACTATGATACGATTACTTCAAATAGAATGGATCAAGCTTAGAAGTTATAAGCCATTCTGGATACTTAGCGGTTTATATTTTTTCGGATTATTAATGGTATTCTTGGGAGGCAAGTTTTTCTTATTATGGCTCGAATCAAGAGGGGCCGAATTTGAGGGGATCAAACCAACGATGCTTCCGATTTATGATTTCGATGATATCTGGCATAATGTCACTTATATTGCTTCATTGGTCAAAGTGGTTCCTGCTTTCATTTTCCTTATAATGATCACCAATGAATATAGTTATAAAACACTCCGTCAAAATATCATTGATGGAATTACCAGAAAAGAATTTCTTTTTTCGAAATTATTACTGGCCTTTATCTATAGTGTGGTTTCGATGCTTTTTATTTTTAGTGTTGGACTTATCATCGGATTATTATATTCTCCTGTGAAAGATCTTGCCAGCATTTTTGGTCATGCCGATTTCTTACTCGCTCATGGATTGGAAATGTTTACCTTTTTTTCCTTTACATTACTCTTATCGATCACCATAAGAAGGACGGGTTTTGCTTTAGTTTTATTACTAATTTATTCGATGATGCTGGAGCCTTTATTTGCTTTATATATAGGGTATAAATTCGATGGTCCAGAAATCTTTTTCCCGATAAAGTCTATTAATCTTTTAATAGATAATCCTTTTACAAAGTATTTCCTAATGGAAACTCAACAACATATTCAATTAGCAACTGTTGCGATTGCAGTTGCTTGGGCAACAATTTTTAATGTTGGTTCTTATCAAATTTTAAGAAAGAGAGATCTTTTGTAAATGCATGCATGAGTGAATAATCTTGATGTAAATTCTAACTTTTTTACTTCTAGCCCCCGTCTTCGGTCTTCGGTCCACTTTTTTTACCTTTTTGACTTCGTGCATCGAGCACCGTGCTTCCAACCTTTTTATTTTCCTTTTTTGACTTGGTGCTTCCCTTGGTCTACGTAGCGAAGTGAAGTAGACGTGATCCGCGCTTTTTTCTTCTAACCCTAAGACCCTTCGACAGGCTCAGGGAGACAGGTAAATTCTAACTTTTTTTACTTCAAGCCCCCGTCTTCGGTCTTCGGTCCACTTTTTTTTACCTTTTTGACTTCGTGCTCCGAGCTTCTATCTTTCGTTATTTTACCAAATACATTACCTCTTTTATCGCCCGAATAAGCTTTTCTACGTTTGGAGAAGCCTCCTCTAATAATGGAGGTGAAAATGGGAAAGGAGTATCTGATTGTGTCACTCTTAAAATAGGAGAATCTAAATAATCAAATGCATGTCGTTGAACTCGAAAAGCAATTTCTGATGAAATAGATGAAAATGGAAAACTCTCTTCTAAAACAACTAAGCGATTTGTTTTTTGAACCGATTTTATGATTGTTTGAGTGTCCATTGGTCTTATTGTCATTAGATCCACTACTTCTACATCGATTCCTTCTTTTGCTAATATTTCCGCAGCTTCTAATGCAACTTTCATAATTTTTCCAAAGGAAACTACCGTCACATCTTTACCTTGTCTTTTTATATCCGCTTTTCCTATCGGAATGATGTATTCACCATCAGGAATTTCACCCTTATCGCCATACATTTTTTCAGATTCCATAAAAACAACAGGATCATTATCGCGAATTGCCGCTTTTAATAGACCTTTTGCGTCATAGGGAGTCGAAGGAGTGATCACTTTTAAGCCTGGAAAATGAGAATACATTGCTTCAAAACTCTGTGAATGCGTTGCAGCAAGTTGTCCGGCAGTTCCATTTGGACCACGAAAAACGATTGGAACAGAAAATTGTCCACCCGACATTTGCAACATTTTAGCTGCACTATTTATTATTTGATCTGATGCAAGAAGCGCGAAATTCCATGTCATGAATTCTACAATAGGACGTAATCCATTCATCGCAGCACCAACAGCAATTCCTGCAAAACCTAATTCTGCAATAGGAGTATCGATTACTCGATCTGCTCCAAACTCATCGAGCATTCCTTTACTGGCCTTATATGCCCCGTTGTATTCTGCAACTTCTTCTCCCATTAAAATCACATTGGAATCGCGTCGCATTTCCTCTGTCATTGCTTCGGCTATGGCCTCTCTGAACTGAACTATTCTCACTTTGTTTCTAATTAATGCGCTGCAAAAATAGCAATTCTTTGTTTAGCTTTTTTAGAAATGAAGGAATTGAAAAAAATGTGAAAGTTGAAAAAAGAAAGTTGAAAAAAATAGAAGAAAAAAGGATACAGGAAAGTGATTTTTACTTTAGTAGATTTATATATATACTTTTCTTAACCACAATGATACAAAGTTTCTATTTCATTTCATTTAGGAGAAGGAACATGTTCTGAGTGCACTAAGATACCTTTCTAAATATACCTAAAGCATAAGCTTTTATAATACTTGTGACCTTAGAGCCTACTTAGTGCCCTCAGTGGTTAATTTTTTTATAAAAATCTTCATTTATAAATCGGACTGCTCTATTCAGGGAAGCACAACTCAAAACTAGCTTTATACTATTGATAGAAAATAACCGTTCAAAAATCGATGAAAAGTGATTTTTAATAAGCCTATGCCTATTTTGGATTATTTAGTATTTTTCGGCCATGGGAAGTGCACATAAAATATCAAAAAGTAAAGCGCGAACATCTAGTGTAAGTACAGTTGTTGGAATCGCTTTGGTTTTGTTTATGCTTGGGAGTTTATTATTCGTAGTTCTAAACGCTAAAAAACTTTCTGACCATGTAAAAGAATCGTTCCGTGTACAGGTTTTTCTTAAGGAGGATGCCAAGGATGCTGATATTCTGAAATTTAAAAAACTACTTGAGGCTGAACCTTATGTTGTAGAAACAGAATATATCACCAGAGAAGATGCTGTAAAGTTAATGGAGGCAGAGATCGGTGAAAATTTCGTAGAGTTTTTAGGATTCAATCCCCTTCAGGCATCACTGGATGTTCATTTGGAAGCAGAATATGCACATTCTGATAGTTTGATCTGGATAGAAGAAGCCATATTGGCAAATCCCAGAGTAAAGGAAGTGGTTTATCAACCTGATTTGATCGATCTGATCAATCAAAATATCCGAAAAATAAGTATGGTTGTTCTCGGGTTTTCTCTTCTATTATTAATAATAGCAATTGCTTTGATTAATAATACGATCCGACTTTCTGTTTTTTCGAAACGATTCTTAATTAGATCGATGCAATTAGTGGGTGCTACTCGTAGTTTTATTATGCGCCCATTTATTTGGCAAGGGATAGTGAATGGAATATGGGCAGCTATTATCGCTTTAGTGCTTATTGTAGGCGTATTATATTTTGTTAAATCTGAATTACCTGAATTAATGAGCATTCAGGATATTGAGTCATTAGTTGAATTATTTGGACTAGTAGTACTGCTTGGAATTTTTATTTCCGTAATTTCTACCATCTTTGCAGTAAATAAATATATCAGGTCTGACCTGGGTAAACTCTATTAATCGATGAGCGAAAAAAATATAAATAAGGATAAAAATACCTTTGCTTTTGGGAAGATCAATTTTACTTTTTTGTTGATAGGTTTAGCTATTCTGGTTATTGGATACATACTTATGTTAGGGGGTGGGTCGGAAGATCCAAATGTTTTTAATCCCGAAATATTTTCATTTAGGAGAATTACACTTTCGCCACTCGTACTCTTAGTGGGATATGGATTTATTTTTTATGCCATATTGAAAAAACACGCCGACGCTGAATGAGTGTAATAGAAGCAGTGATACTCGGCATCATCCAAGGACTTACCGAATTCCTTCCTGTTTCTAGTAGTGGCCATCTCGAAATCGCTAAATTTTTATTTAATGATGGGAAGTTACCTAAAGACTCCTTATTAATTACTGTAGTACTTCATGCTGCAACTGCTTTAAGCACGATCGTAGTTTTCAGAAAAGATATCGTAGAAATCCTAAAAGGGTTATTTCAGTTTAAATGGAATGAAGAAACAAAGTATTCATTAAAAATTGTCTTATCTATGATCCCGGCTGCGATTATCGGTCTGTTTTATAATGATGCGATCGAAATGCTCTACGATGGACAAGTTAAGCTTGTTGGATTTATGCTTTTGATTACAGGAATTTTATTGTTTTTAGCCGATCGAGCTAAGGTAACGGAAAAGGGAGTTAGTTTTTCATCTTCATTAATTATAGGATTAGCTCAGGCGATCGCTATTCTTCCAGGGATCAGCAGATCAGGAGCAACTATATCTACCTCAGTATTATTAGGAATCGATCGGGGAAAAGCAGCACGCTTTTCATTCTTAATGGTAATTCCGCTCATCTTAGGAAAGATGGCCAAAGACATATTAGATGGAGCCCTTGTGAAACCGGATGTGCCTTTGATGGCGATTAGTGCAGGCTTTATTTCTGCTTTTTTCGTTGGCTTAATGGCTTGTACACTCATGATAAGTTTGGTTAAAAAAAGTAAATTAAAATACTTTGCCTACTACTGTTTCTTAATTGGCTTAATCGCTATCTTTTTTCTTGGTTAAATGATTTCAAATCCCTTTCATTATCATCCTGATCTGGATAAGGTCGAGAATGTTAAAGCTGGTCAAATGCTATTAATTGATAAGCCATTGAATTGGACATCCTTTCAAGCAGTAAATAAAATTCGGCATTTATTTAAAGTACATCTTGGAATTAAAAAATTAAAAGTTGGACATGCCGGTACTCTCGATCCTCTTGCAACAGGACTATTAGTGATTTGTATTGGAAAAAAAACAAAGGAAATAGATCAATACATCGGTCAGAGTAAAACCTATACCGGAACTTTTACTTTAGGTGCTAGTAGACCTTCTTATGATATGGAAACAGAGATAGATCAACATTTTGAAACAAGTCATATTACGGAGGAATTAATAAGAGAAGCTGCACTTTCATTTTTAGGAGAACAGCAACAAATTCCACCTATCTTTTCAGCAAAGAAAATTGATGGTAAACGAGCGTATAAGTCTGCAAGAATTGGAGAAGAAGTTATTATGCGAGCAAATCCCATCGAGCTTTTTCAATTTGATATCATTAAAATTGATGGGAATACGGTCCATTTTTTAATAAAAGCGAGTAAAGGAACTTATATCCGAAGTATAGCCTATGATTTCGGTAAAAAGTTGAATTCAGGGGCTTATTTATCCTCTTTGCGAAGAACGCATAGTGGAGATTTTTCCACTGAAAAAGCAATTTCAATCGAAGAATTTGAAAACGCAATCAAAGTATACGCTTTAGCTTAGATCGAATTCAGAATTGCTGCGGCTCTTTCGATCGTATCATCCGTTTTAGCAAAGCAAAATCGCAATACTTTTTCATCCTGAGGATTCTTATAAAATACAGAAATAGGGATGGATGCTATTTGATGCTCCTTTGTTAGCATTTCTGCAAATCTTACATCACTTTCCTTCGAAATGGCACTGTAATTAAGCAATTGAAAATAGGTTCCATTGCATTTTACAGGTCTAAATCGTGAACCTTCTATTAATTTTAAAAATAGATTTCTCTTATCCTGATACATTTTACCAATCCCAAGATAGTTTGCCTTATTTTCAAGATATTCTGCAATAGCATATTGAATAGGTGTATTCACAGAAAAAACATTGAATTGATGAATTTTTCTGAATTCATTCATTAGATTTTCCGGACCAATGCAATATCCTACTTTCCAACCGGTCGCATGAAATGTTTTTCCGAAAGAACCAACAACCAGACTTCGTTGGGCTAATCCCGGGTATTTTGAAACACTTTCATGTCGGTAGTCATCAAAAACAATATGTTCATATACTTCATCACTTAAAATAATGATGTCATTCCCATTGGTTATTTTTTCTAATTCAAGCAGGTCTTCCTTCTCTAGTATGGTGCCCGTAGGATTATGTGGGGTATTGATAAGGATCATTCGGGTTTTTGAATTGATGATCTTTTTTACTTGATCCCAATCGATTCTATAATCCGGACTCTGCAAGGGTAAATAAACGGTTTTACCTCCTGCTAATTCGATTGCCGGAGCATATGAATCATAAGCAGGAGTGAATATGATCACTTCATCACCTTCCTTTACTAATGCCATGATCGCCGTAAATAATGCTTGTGTTGCACCGGCCGTGATTGTTACTTCTGTCTCAGGATTATATTCTGCTCCATAAAGAAATTTCACTTTTTCAGTAATGGCCCCTCTTAATGAAAGTACTCCCTGCATCGGAGCATATTGATTAAGACCATTGTTCATATATTTATTTACAAGCTGAATTAATTCATGAGAAATTGGGAAATCCGGAAAACCCTGAGACATGTTAATGGCACCATAATCACTGGCCATTTTACTCATTACTGAAAAGATACTGGTAGATGCCTGTGGTAGTTTACTAGAAATACTGGCAGGATAATGCATACTGGTTTAGTTTCTTGCAAATATACACGGTATTCAATTGTATGAATTCACTTTTTAATGAAAAATCATTTTTTTATTGGTTTCGTTTACCCTTTATATTTTTTACCTTTGAAACTAAAATAATTGTATAACTAAATAGGAAGAAGATGGCATTTAAATTACCGGATTTACCATATGCATTTAATGCACTTGAACCATATATCGACGCAAGAACAATGGAAATTCATCATGGAAAACATCATGCTGGATATACTAACAATCTAAATGCTGCCATTGAAGGAACAGATTTAGAAAACAAATCTATTATTGAAATTTTAGCTAACATTTCAAAACATTCTACAGCTATTCGAAATAATGGAGGAGGATATTATAACCACGATCTTTTTTGGAAGGTGATGGGACCTAATGGCGGTGGAACACCGGATGGAGCTCTAGGAGCTGCAATCACAAGTTCATTTGGATCTTTTGATGCATTTAAAGAGCAATTTTCTAAAGCTGCCGCAACTCGATTTGGTTCAGGTTGGGCTTGGTTAGTTAAAAATGAAAAGGGCTTGGTGGTATGTTCAACTGCAAATCAAGACAATCCTTTAATGGATTTAGCAGATGTAAAAGGAACCCCTATTTTAGGGTTAGATGTATGGGAACATGCATATTATCTGCATTATCAAAATAGAAGACCCGACTATATTTCAAACTTTTATGAAGTGATAAACTGGAAAGAAGTAGCTTCAAGATTTGCAGCTGCAAAATAAATTTTAATTGAAAAGTAATCTAAAAGGAACTCAAATTGGGTTCCTTTTTTTGTTTAATAATTCAGGGTAGTATGAGATGGGTGATGTGTATTGATTTTTAGTTGAACGCTCCACAAATTTTATTCATGCATTCTCTCAATTATGCATTTAGAATTTTACTCAATTAGCATTTTAATGGTGGTAGAATATCGAGTACTACTGTTGGTCAGTTTAATAAGATACAAACCCGGAGTCATTAAATCCAAATCTATTTCAGTAAGATCTCCTTTGTTTATTTGGGCCTGTTTGTGGTGAATAATTCGACCGGTGAGATCGATCATTTCAATTGTAAAACGACCGTCGATCCCCTTATTAATGATATTAAAATGACCTTTATTTGGGTTAGGATAAATAGTAAAATCACTTAAGTTGATCTCATTGAGCGCTGTCGCACAATTGATCATATTCCCAGGAAGAATGATATTATCTAATTTAAGTGCACTTTCTCCACTCACAGCAAAATGTCTGAAAGCGATAAAAACTTCCATTCCATTATAAGCAGACAAATCGATCACTCTTTCTTCCCATATATCAGTAAATAAAGTCTCTTCGAATAATTCAATATTGAAATCACTTTCATTATTTCCGGTTGTTGATAGGTAAACCCCATAATTTTCCTGATAAAAAAAGAAATCTTGAGTGCCTACAAAATAGCTTAACTGCTCATTGCTACCTAAAAGAAGTTGTGGACTTATAAGGTAATTATCGGGCGTTAATGCCGAATCGGTATATGAATCGGATGCAGCGGAATATAAACCTGCATAAGCAGATTCGGGTTCATTATCCTGATACCAGTTAAATCCATCTCCATCAGCATCAATAAGCGTCCAGCATTCAGGCGCAAATAGGGCTCCTTCAAAGCTTTCTCCCTCTATGGCAATTAATGTAGTAAATGAAATGGATAGCCAATCACTTAAAGTGCTGTCGTTAATACAATTATTTCTGACATAAACCTCATAGCTGGTCGCGCTCATTAAATCATTTAATTCATAACTATAGGTATTTAAAGAAATTGGAGTTTCAGAATTTGGATCAAAACCCAAAGGTCCATAAACCAATTCATAATTACTTCCAATGTCGTTCCACATAACGGTAGCACCTGTGTAAGTAATTTCCTCTATCGATAAATTATTCACTTCTAAACAAATTGGAGGACAATCAGTAAATGTTCCCGGTAATGTAACATTGTCGATTTTAATATAAAGTTGATCACTTATATCGAAATGCCGAAAAGCGATATAGATTTCCATTCCACTATAGGCAGAAAGATCTATTATTCGCTCTTCCCAACCTTCTACATAGATCGTTTCTACAAGTAATTCTGTGGTGAAATCTTCTTCATTATTTCCTGTAGTTGAAAGGAATACGCCGTATTTTTCTTCAAGAAAATAAGGATCCTGAGAAGCCACATAATAGCTTAATTGTTCATTTTCGGCAAGGCTTAATTGCGGGCTGACTAAATAATTATCAGGAGTTAATTCAACAATAAACCAGGAAGCTGATGCTGCTGAAAACTGACCCTCATACGCCGTTCCATCTGCACCATATTGAAACCAATTATTTCCATCTCCATCGGCATCTATTAATGTCCAGCAATTGGGGGCAAACAAACCGCCTTCAAAACCTTCCATTTCTTCATCCAAGGATTTGCTAAAACTTAACGCTGATGCATTTTCATTTTCTACATTATTTGAAGTCACATAACTAAAGCGACTCGTTAAAGATGAATAATCAAGCTGTGCAGAAAGGGCAAAAGAACTTGTGATTAGAAATAAAAAAAGGGAGATCTTTTTATTCAAAATAATTTGATTTTTATCAATTTCTTAGTCTTCAAAATTAATACAATTCAATTTAGAAATTGTATTTCATAAAATTAGGAGCATAAAAAAAGGGTTCCTAAAACCGAACTTCGGAATGGAACCCTTTTTTAAAAGTGTTTTATTATTTAATTAACATACGTAATGTACGTTGGTAATTTTCATCTGTATTGGTCATCTTAACTAAATAAATCCCACTGTTCAAATCAGTTGAATTAATTTGAACAAGATCATTACTGTTAATTTGTCTTTGCACACTATAAACTACTTTTCCGGTCATATCAATCAATTCAATGATATAGTTAGCATTTACACCTCGGTTCACAATGCTGAACTGACCTTCATTTGGATTTGGGTAGATCGCAAATTCAGTTAATGTAATATCTTCAACTGCACTTGCACCTTCACATGTAAGTGCCGGGAATCCATTATCAGTATTGGTATTTGTTGATTCAGCTCCGCAAGCTCCTACCTCATTGATGCCGATTACATAAATACCATCATAAGTAGCAGTCCAACTAATAGAACAGGTATCAGAAAGCAAAGCGATCATGTCACCGTTTTCATCCCATACCGATAACTCAGCAGCCCAAGCACCGTAACTTCCTCCACACATGCTGAAAGTATAAGTTTCACCATTTACAAATCCATCAACAGTATATGATTCACTGGCCCATACTTCGAAATCTGTTATTTCATTAAAAGGACAAACACCATCAACTGCTACAGGAGCTCCACCAAAAGCAGTGTTAAAATCATTCCATGGTCCGCCAAGGAAAGTGTCGCAGGTGTCACTTCCGACAATGAGACCTTCACATGTTAATGATGGAAATCCATTATCTACATTAATGTTGGTAGAAGTTTCTCCACAAGCTCCAACTTCGTTGATTCCAATGATATAAGTTCCATCATAAGTAGCTGTCCAAGAAATTGAACATGTATCTGAAAGGAAGGCAACAACATCACCATTTTCATCCCATACCGATAACTCAGCAGCCCAGGCACCATAACTTCCTCCGCACATGCTGAATGTATACATTTCTCCATTCATGAATCCATCCACAGTATAAGATTCACTTGCCCAAACTTCAAAGGCAGTAATTTCATTTAAAGGACATTCTCCCGGAGCGCTAGCTGAAGGGGCCCCTCCAAAAGTACTATTGAAATCTGTCCAAGGACCTCCAAGAAAAGTAGTACATGTGTCAGATGCAACTGCATTCACTGTAATTACGCCTGTCATTCCTGAAGAAAAGTGTGGATCACATCGGTAGTCATAAGTTCCCGAAAGAGTAAAAGTATGTGAAAAGGTCCAGCCTGCCCCAACGCTATTACCAAATCCTTCAGGATTACTCGGAAAAGTTGCAAGTGTACCATTAACATTATGGTTTCCGCCAATATTTGTCCAAACTACTTCATCTCCAACTTCAATAGTTAAATTATTTGGTGTGAATGAATTACTTTGAACCGTAATATTGTGTGTCGTTTGGGCTTGAATAAAGCCGGCAATAAGTAAAGCAATAAAAAGTGTAAATGTTTTTTTCATAATTAATTTTGTTTGTTTAAAGATTGACGGTCAAATTAAAAAAAAGTTGTTTTGTGTAGCAGTTAAATAAAATTTAAATGCGATCGTTAGTTATTTTTTGCTTTTTAACATTTAGTTAGATTTGTTCTATGCAAAGCAGTGCAAAGTTTTTGATCATTCGATTTTCTTCCATTGGGGATATTGTACTTACAACTCCCGTATTGAGATGTCTGAAAGAGCAGTTTGATGGAAATGTTTCCATTCATTACCTGACTAAGAAATCTTTTTTTCCTCTGCTCGAAAACAATCCTTTTGTGGATAAACTGCATGGTATAGAATCGAGTACGAATGAAATTATTGATGAATTAATCGCAGAGGATTTTGATTTCGTTATCGATCTACATCATAATTTACGTTCCTTAAGAGTAAAACGAAAACTTCAATTAGTAGATTTTAGTTTTAGTAAATTAAATTGGGAAAAGTGGCTGATGGTTAGTTTCAAAATTGACCGATTGCCCAATATTCATATTGTTGATCGCTATTTGGAAACCCTAAAATCATGGAATATAGAAAATGATCAAAAAGGATTGGATTTTTATCTTTCAGAAGAAGATAAAAATTTTGAAGTCCCGTCTGTTTTTGAAAACCCATTTATTGCTTTAACAGTCGGAGGTGGTCATGCGACAAAGACACTTCCTGCTGAAAGAATGATTAAACTAATAAATGACCTGCCTGTTAAAGTTATACTGTTTGGTGGAAATGAAGATGTTGAAAAAGCGAAAACAATAGAAGAAGCTTGTGGAAATAAGGTCTTCAATGCCTGCGGGAAATATTCAATTAATCAATCGTCTTATTTAATCAATCGAGCCAAGCTTGTGATAAGCCATGATACAGGTATGATGCATATTGCTTCTGCATTTTCAAAGCCTATCATTAGTATTTGGGGGAATACAATTCCGGAATTCGGAATGTACCCTTATATGCCTCAATGTCCTGATCGATCTATTATTGTTGAAGTAAAAGGGCTTTCATGTAGGCCATGTTCTAAATTAGGATATGACCGTTGTCCGAAAAAGCATTTTAAATGTATGAATGAGATCGATCTTGATCTCGTCGTTGCAGAAGCTGAAAAGATTATCAATTCAGCACAGCATTTAAAAGTACTGTAAGATTAAGGATGATACTTTAATTGCATTCCATGCAAAAAATTACGTAAAAACTGATCCTTGCATTCTCTGTAATGTTTTTGTCCGGGTCTTCTAAAAAAGGCACTCAACTCATGTTTACTAATTCGCATGTCGGCTAAAGAGAAGATCTCAATAAGATCATCATCTCTTAAGTCTAAAGCAATCTTCAGTTTTCTTAAAATGATGTTGTTATTCAATTGCTTTTCAGCGATAGGAAGAGCCCCCTCTTTTTTTCCTCTTTTTTCAATTATAAAACCATTGAGAAAAAAGGCCAGATCTTCATCCTGCAGTTTTTCTTGTTCCTCATCATCGTCTTTTTTCAACCAATTGATTATTTGAGCGCGATCCACTTTTGATCCCGCCGATTCAAAAAGTTGAATCATATGTAGATCATTGAAGTTAAACGTATAGCGGATGCGTCTTATAATGTCGTTATTGTTCATGATTCTTCGCTTTGTATATTATACAAATGGATCCTCACAATATAAAACAAATTAGTCATAGCTTTATTTTTTGGATGCATTTTCTGACCGTCGTTTTAGCAATTTATTTTGGTGATTATAATCACTAGTCTCTATAATCTAGGTTATTAATAATTCGCTTATTTAATAATTACTTTGAAATGAAAAATTGTGCTATTTCCATTTAGGATGTATATGATTTTTTGTTGTAAACTGAAAATATCAGAAAAGTAGAAGTATTTGATACGATTTTAGTCTTAAGTAAAATAGCACATCTGAGTTCTAACTAAAACTTATAAAGATGAAAAATGGTTTTTTACTTTTTGGCTTATTTCACTTCATTTTCATTTCATCATTTTCACAGATTAACACCTTCCCGTATACTGAAGATTTCGAAGGGACTTTCACAGAAGGTCATAATGTTGATTTTCTACCAAATTGGTGGGGTAATTATGTAGTGTACGATACCATCTATCAAGATGATTTGCGCCCTTATTCAGGATCGTATAATTTAACAATGATTCCACAAGAAGAAGAAATACTGACGATAATTCAGGCTAGTCTCGATCTTAGTGATCAAGATCCAATGGTAATGGAAATGTGGGTAGCAACAGACACAAATGGGAGTGGGGATAAAAGCTCCCGTCTTTATGCTCAAATTTCCGTGGATGGAGGTATTAATTGGTATCCGCGGGTTGAATTAGGTAGCATGGGTTCATTTCCCAACAACGTAACTTTGTATTCAAAATATTATTACGCTTTTCATCCCGGTTCTTTAAATAAAGAAAATGTAAAATGTAGAATAATAGGAAGAACAGGAGAGCACCCTGGATCTGCAGCAAAACTTCTAATTGATGAGGTCACTTTTTATGAATGCACTCAAGATTCTTTTCCGCCTTTGGCTTTAGAACCAAAGATCATAGATTCAGAACATTTACAAATTAGATTTTCTGAACCTTTGGGAGTGTCTGCTGAAGATGTAAATAATTATATTTTCAGTAATAATCAGACGGTTATTTCTGCAACACTTTCAACTGGTCTCGATACAGTTAATTTAGTTATTGCCCCTCCTTTGGAAGAAGGGATATACCATTATTTAACACTAAGCGGAATACAAGACCTTGCTGGTAATTTGATAGAAGATATTGAACTTGAACTATTATATAATACACTTAAAGAAGGCCTGGTAATATCCGAAATAATGTATGATGAACCTCCTGTCGGTGAAAATGATGATTTAGAATTCATTGAAATATATAATGCAACATGTGAAACAATACAACTGGGAGGACTTAAAATAAAAGATGCTATTTATAGTCATCACCTTTCCCCTTATGCATTAGGTCCCGGCGAATATTTTTTGATGGCTAAAAATAATGTCGCTTTCCAGTCTGTTTTTGGCTTTCCGGCAAATATTCAATGGAGGGCAGGGAATCTATCAAACGAAGGAAATGAATTTATAGCATTTTATCCTGCAGGTCATAATTCAGGTTTGCTTTTGGATTCTGTTCTTTATCAAATTACAGAACCATGGCCCGTAGAAGGTGCCGGGACAGGGGCTTCTATTGAAATATGTAATAAATTCCTTGATAATTCAATGGGTAGTAATTGGCAAGCAGCCACAACTTTAGCAGGTACTTATTTAGGTTATTCAATTTACGCCACTCCTGGCCAAAGTTGTGACGCTAGTCTTGATCCCATAGTGAATCTGGGAGAGGATATCGTTTACTGTGGAATTGTAAGTTCCACGCTAGACGCTGCAAATCCCGATTCAAAATACCTCTGGTCTACCGGCGATACAACACAAACCATAAACATTAGCGAATCCGGAGAATATTCAGTTATCGTAAATAATGGGTATGGGGCAGCTTTTGATACCATCAATATTGCTTTTGAAGCTTCTTTTATTGCAAGTTGGGAAGTGCCTGACTATCCTTTATGTCCGAATACCGATATTTTATTCAGTGATTTGAGCGATGGAGCAACCGATTGGTATTGGGATTTTGGAGATGGAGAATTTTCAACGGAACAAAATCCAATCCATCAATATTCTAATGATGGTGTTTATACTATCTCATTAGTTCTTAATAATGCATCTTCATGTACAGATAGTCTTAGTAGCTTTATAGAGGTAAGTCAAATTGAAGCAGGAATGTTTGTAGAAGATGAAATTATATGCGTTTCGGAGGAAGTGCTATTTAGTAACACATCTGAAGCTGCTGTTTTTTGGCTTTGGGATTTTGGTGATGGTACTTTTAGTGAACTCGAAAACCCGGTCCATAGTTATTCAATTGATGGTGAAATGATCGTCACATTAATTGCGGGCAATAGTTACGATTGTTCTGATACCGCTAGTATGGAAATAAATGTAGAACTATGTACAGGAATTGATGAATATGCAAATTTCATTGATCTACAGGTATATCCAAACCCTGCAGATGAAAATTTCATGATCAGTGTAAATAGCTTTTCAGCTAGTATTTTAGCAATTGAAATTTTTGATCTGAATGGAAAAATCCTTTATAAGGATACAATAAAAGAGAGTAATGAATGGATAAAGGAATTCAATGTAGCAGATTTTGCTAAAGGTGTTTTTTTAGTCAAAGTTTCATCTCAAGAAAATATAGCCTGGAGGAAATTAATTATCAATTAATAAAGTGCTTTTTATATTTTGAATTTAGGATCAATCATAAATTGAGGGGCAGGATTTTAGCCTTATAGATTGAAGGATTTTTATTTTATATGATTGGTATAGAATTTATACGCCATATTTATTACCTTAAAGCCTTAAATTTTAAGTTATGAGCGCTTCAAATTGTCTTCATGAATTTACTGGGTCCATTATTAAGGAAGAAACCATTAAAACCTTAACTAAAAAGGGGATACCTAAAACAGTTATCTACGAAATTGAAGATGCTTATCCCGGGTATTATGGATTAGAGGATCAAGAGATGAGACCTAATTTCATCTATATTCCTACAAAAGAGAATTATAGTTATGAGGATATTAAAAGACTGGAGAAGCAGATCAAGTTATATTGTAATGAGACCTTTGATCTAAGCTTGGCAAGTATTGATATTTTAAATGACATGCAGTCTAGCATAAGAATTAAATACCTTCAAAATTATGATCATCTGATCGATATTCAAATGTTCATGAAAGAGGAAGGGGTCAATTTTCTGAAAAATGGGAAAAAGATCAATAGAAAAGTATTGATCAAAACAAGCAAAGTATTCCTAGTTAAAGAAACAGAAAAAGGAATTTACTTCGATCAGGAAGAAAGTGAAATAGCTTATTTTGAACTTCCCAAAAGATTAAAATGGAAGGAATTTGAAAATGTAGCCTTGGATGTAAAAAATAATTGGGATGGAATTGGGTATGATGCCGCGCTAGCACATTTTAACAGACATAATGAAATAGTAGACCTTGTAAGAATATATACAAAGGAGAATGACTTCAAACTTCTGAACAAAATAAAAGAAAGCTATTTACGATTTATCAAATAGTATCGGATGCTTTTGCATTCTTTAATAAATTATTTTCTTTTTTTTATAAATCATGCAACATTCATTTTTATTGCATGTCTATAGTATTGTAAAAAGGGTAAAAAATCAATTACAATAGCAACAACAAACCATGTCGGGAAATCTGTTTAGCGAAAAAGTGATAGACATACATCAGGACTTGATCGACCGATGTATGAATAATGATCGGATAGCCCAAATGAAGCTATATGACCTCTACTACCGAGCTGTATATAATTCGATCCTTAGAATAGTAAAAGATCCTATGGAAGCCGAAGACTTATTGCAAGACTCATTTTTAAGCGCCTTTTCAAATATGAAAAATTTTCGCTCTGAATCTAGTTTTGGAACATGGATTAAAAAAATAGCTATTAACCGTTCATTAAATTTTTTGCAAAAACGATCACTCGACATCATTGACATTCCGGAAGGAAATATACCTGATCAAATGGAAGAAAATGAAAGTACTTACGACAAATATTCATTAAGCGACATCTCGGATGAGATAAACCGACTGCCTGATGGATACCGAGTGGTACTTAATTTACATCTTATTGAAGGTATGGACCACGAAGAAATCGGCCAGATATTAAATATTAAACCGGTTACTTCAAGATCTCAATACATGAGAGGAAAAGAAAAATTAGTCATGAATTTAAAAAATGCAACTCATGCAAGACATGCTTAAAGACCGATTTGAAAAAGATATTTTCAAAGATCAACATGAACCTGAGATTGGTCACCGCGATCGCTTTATGGAACGTTTAGATCAAGAAATGAAACATAAATCCGAAGGTTTGCAACTCAACATCTCATTTAAATTTATGAGAGCAGCAGCGTCTATAGCAGTTTTGGTAACCGCTATCTCATTCGCCTGGTTTTGGGATCAAACACGGGTACTTACTCCAGAAACGAAAAATCTAACCTTAGCTGATGTTTCGGAAAAGTATAAAGAAGTAGAATACTTCTATAAAGATCAGATGGCGATCCGACTTGCTCAATTAAAATTTGAGGACAACGAACAAAATAAAAATGTATACAATGAAGCCATTTCAAAATTAAGTCAACTAGATGATGATTACGAAAAATTGGAAATAGGCTTAACTCAAAATCCTGGAAATACTAAAATCGTATATGCCATGATTCAAAATTATCAGCTAAGAATTACTGTTTTAGAAACCCTTTTACAAAAACTAAATATTAAAGAATCACAAAAAATAGACGAAAATGAAAAAGCAAGCATTTATCCAATCTTTCCTGTGGGCTTTCACCTTCTTCCTTTTACTGCCTAATCTTTCAGTAGCATCAACAGAGGAATTAAGTAAAACCGTAGAGAAAACAATTCAAGTAAATAAAGATGGTATACTTAAAATATCAAATCAATTTGGAAAAGTTGATCTGGTTAATCATGATAAAAATGAAGTAGACATCTTCGTAAAAATTACTGTAGAAGCATCGAATGCAGAAAAAGCGCAAAAAAAGCTGGATCAAATAAAGATTCAAATTAACGGATCAATGTCATCTGTTGATATTAAAACAATCCTTGAAAAAGGAAGTAATTTTAATGGAAGCTTTAGCATCGATTATACTATTAAGGCCCCCGCCAGCATGAATCTCACGCTTGATAATCAATTTGGAGATGTCTTTATTGGTGAATGGACCGGCCAGACAAATATTAGTGTAGAATATGGAAGCCTTACTATAGGTAAATTAATTGGGGATAACAATGAAGTGGATCTGCAATTTTCTAAAGGCTCTATCGGTATGATAAACAAGGGAAATGTAAAACTGGCCTATGTTGACCGATTTAACTTAGATAAATCGAAAGATTTGAATGTAAGATCTTCTTTTAGTCAAATAGATATCGAAACGATAGAACATCTTGAATGTCATTCTGAATATGATGGGATCGAGGTTGGGGATGTAAATAGAGTGGAATTAAACGCAAGTTTTTCAGCTGTTAAAATTGGAAAATTGCATGTCAAGGGAGACTTGAACAATGAATATGGTGCAATAAAGATCAGTTCTGTATCAAAGAACTTTGAAGGACTTGATATTGAGAATTCATTCGCAAGTGTAAAAGTCATCTTCGAAAAAGGAAGTTTATTTACTTTCGAATGCAATGCAGAATTTGGAGAGATTTCTCTACCCGGAAGTGCCGAGATCAATAAAGATATAAAGGATATTAGCGGTCATTATCTTAAAGGAAAAGTCGGTTCAGGAACAATTACATCCCATGTAAGTGTTGATGTAGATTATGGATCCGCTTCACTTAGTATCGATTAATTACGTAGTAAATACTATATGTAAAAAGGGAAGTACAAAATTTGTACTTCCCTTTTTATTTTCATTTTTTATATTTTAAAGATGTTTCAATAAACAGCTATTTGATCTTTACATTACCACTGCTACTTTTTTTATTTCTTTTAAGGGTCCTTTTTGTACTTTAGCGCCCAATTTTAAAAAAGAGAAATGGATATTTGGGTCAAGACAGGACAGTTACTATTAAGCCTTTCGATCATTGTGGTGTTGCACGAAATGGGGCATTTTTTACCGGCAAAATATTTTAAAACCAGAGTTGAAAAATTTTATTTATTCTTTAATCCTTGGTTCTCAGTTTGGAAAAAGAAAATTGGTGAAACTGAATATGGATTAGGTTGGTTACCATTAGGAGGTTATGTAAAAATTTCCGGTATGGTCGACGAGTCGATGGATAAAGATCAGATGGCTAAGCCGGCCGAACCATGGGAATTCAGAGCAAAACCCGGATGGCAGCGATTGATCATCATTACGGGTGGAGTAGTCGTTAATCTCCTTTTAGGTATGTTCATTTATGCTATGATCATGTATACCTGGGGAACGGAAAAACTTCCTGTTCAAAATGCAACTTATGGTTATCAAATTGATCCGGTTTTAGAAGGTTTGGGTTTTGAAAATGGTGATATTCCTATTCGTTTTGGCGATGTAAAACCTCAATATTTTTCTGAATTGGCAAAAAGTTTATTGCTTAGTGATAGTCGAGAAGTAGAGGTAATCAGAGATCAAAATACCACCACTTTTCAGATGCCGGAGGATTGGAGAGATCAATTACTTGAAGAAAACAGAAAACTTTTTACTCCTCTTATTCCTTTTTATGCAGATACGATCATTCCGGGTGGAGGAGCTGCAGAATCTGAACTCGTTAAAGGAGATTTGATTTTAGCGATAAATGGAGTGCCAAGCATGTATTTTAACACCTTTATTGACGAAATACAAAATTATAAAGACCAGGAAATTCAATTAAGTGTGCTAAGAAATAGTGACACACTGACTTTTCCGGTTTTGGTAAGTGAAGAAGCTACAATTGGTGTTGGACCTGGAGATGCACTTTCTAAGTTTAAACTGGAGACGCAACATTATACATTAATGCAAGCAATTCCTGCAGGTATTAGTCATGGTACAAATACTCTTGTAGGTTATGTTTCTTCTTTGAAATTGCTTTTCACAAAATCAGGAGCGAAGCAAATGGGTGGTTTTGGAACGATTGGTTCTTTGTTTCCATCTACCTGGGATTGGCAGTCATTCTGGAGTATGACCGCATTGATATCTATTATCCTTGCTTTCATGAATATTTTACCAATTCCTGCACTCGATGGAGGTCACGCCGTTTTCATTATTTATGAGATGATCACAGGCAGATTACCTAATCAAAAAGTTTTGGAATATGCACAAATGGTTGGGATGATCCTGCTTTTAGGACTGGTCTTATTTGCAAACTTAAACGACGTTTATAAATTTTTCATTAAATAGATGAAGTCGATTATTGGATCTTTATCCATTATACTTTTTTTTTCTGCTTCATTATTTTCTCAGGATTTTGTTATTGAGGATGATGGCTTAAATGATAGTTTAAGGAAGACGATTGCCATTATTCCCTTTCAAAATAATTATTATCGATCTGAGATCGATCGCTCGCTCGCTGCCAGTGAAAATCTCGATTATCAAAACCTTAGAGATATTCAAAGAAAAGAATTAGATAAACAACTCTATCTTATTCTTAATGACGAGTATAATGTGCTTTCATTTTTAAAGGATAAGAATGAAGATGATCAGGAATTACTCGATTATATCTTTTATTCGACCGCTTCCAGTTATACGAATTTGGACAGTGATGAAAAAGTGGATCGATCCATTTTGGGATTGGGTCAGATCAACGAAGCTCCAATAAGTGAAGATCAGAGATACATGAAAACGGTGATCCATCATCCTCCTTTGATGGCAACTTTAGCCGAACAATTGCCCGCTGATCTTTATTTATTTATTGGGGAACTTGATATTTTACTCCCTAAAAACTACGATGAGAAAGATCAAAACCGATATATATACATGCATTTTACCTTATATAATAATTCAGGAGTGATCATTGATTCCGGATTGATCAGTCAGGTAATTTCTCAAAAAAAATGCAGGAAAATAAAGGATATTTCGATGGATGGTTTTGCTCCGATCGCTTATCAATTAAAAAACAGATTGGATTCTTTATAAAAATACTTTAAGGGTAATAGATGTAACATTTTACTATTAAAGATGTAAATTGCTTATAGTAATTAACATCTAAATGAAAAAGTTCCAAACGATAATAGCCTTTCTGATACTCTCAAGCACAGGATTTTCTCAATATACTAATGTAATGATCAGTGATCTGTTCAATCCAAATGAACCGGTCATTATTATGGACCCTAATCAACCCGGTTTTCTTATTGCAGCCGCAAATCTGAATAGTTATTATATAAGTCTTGATACCGGACTTACGTGGGTTCAGGACCAATTAATATCGGATCTTGGAGTTTGGGGCGATCCTGTATTAGTAGTTGATAGTGAAAGTAATTTGTATTATTTCCATCTTTCTAATCCCTATGAGTTTTATCCTGAAGGAGATTGGATAGATCGTATCGTGTGTCAAAAATCAACAAATAACGGGGGATCTTGGCTCAATGGAAGTTTTACCGGCTTAAATCCTCCAAAGGATCAGGATAAAGAATGGGCTGTTGTGGATCTGGATAATGATAATATTTATATGACCTGGACGCAATTCGATGTTTATGGAAGTTCTAATTCTTTAGATAGCAGCATTATACTTTTTTCAAAATCGATCGATGCCGGAACAACATGGAGTGAACCACTTCGAATAAATCAGGTTGCCGGAGATTGTATTGATAGTGATAATACAGTCGAAGGGGCTGTTCCTGCAGTAGGACCAAATGGTGAAATTTATGTCTCCTGGGCCGGACCGGAAGGATTGGTATTTGATCGCTCTTTAGACCAGGGAGAGACCTGGTTAGCCGAAGATATTATTATCGATTCTATTCCCGATGGATGGGATTATGCAATTCCCGGTATCTATCGTGCAAATGGGCTTCCAATTACAAAATGTGATTTAAGCGGAGGTCCGAATAATGGGACCATCTATGTTAACTGGACCGATCAAAGAAATGGCGAAGATGATACCGATGTGTTTTTTTCAAAATCTACAGATGGAGGAGATACCTGGTCTGAAACCATAAGAGTAAATGATGATGAAGCAGGTAAACAACAGTTCTTAACCTGGATGACAATTGATCAAATCACCGGATTCCTTTACTTTGTCTTTTACGACAGAAGAAATCATGATGATAATTATACTGATGTATATATGGCTCGTTCTACAGATGGTGGAGAGACTTTTGATAACTTTCAAATCAGCGAGTCTTCTTTCTTGCCAAATGAGGGGGTATTTTTTGGAGACTATACCAACATCGCAGCTCACGATGGTAAAATAAGACCGATATGGACCCGACTGCATAATGGTCAGTTAACATTATGGACTGCCATTGTAAATTTTTCGATCAATACAGGCATAGAAGAAAGCGGAGTTGAAGAGTCTTTTACAATGTTCCTAAACTATCCTAATCCATCTGAAGATGAGGTTTACTTTTCTTTTAAATTAAAAAAGGAAGAGAAAGTAAGCTTGCGGATCTATGATCCTCAAGGGAAGTTAATTGCTGAACCTATTGTAAATGAAACTTTCTCCTATGGTAAACACGTGATCACATTTCCATTTTTAAAATATGACCTCGCTAAAGGGGTGTATTATTACCAGATCGAATTAGGTGATTCGATTAAATCAGATAAAATTATTTTTGAATAAGTATCGAAAATCAAACTATTTCCAAGCTCGAACAACCAGTCCTGTTCCCGTTTTGTGACTAGTATTCGTGTCTATGTAATTTAGAACAAAGCAAAAAGGATAGGTGATCAGGTAATAAAAAGGAAGAATAATAAAGAATAATTTAGATGCATTTAACATCGTCATAGGATACTTCATTGAAAGCTTCCAAGAAATTTTACCTGGAGTTCCATAACCGTATTTCGCATCTATTTTTGTAAACCCAACGGAGCGTAATTTTTCCTGGATCTCATCGATGTTATATCCATCCCTCACATGTTCGTCAATAAAAGAAGATTCATCATCATCATGGACATCACTTCCACCTTGGTCAGATGGAGTACTGATCAATAGCATACCTCCTTTACGCAAAGAATGATGATAATTTTCAAATACGAGCACATCTTCTTCAATATGCTCCATTACATCAACACAAACGATTAGATCATAAGTATCTTCATTTCTGAATTTTGTAAGATCTCCTACTTGGAATTTAACGTTTTGATAATTGATCTCTTTAAAAAACCGATTACAATCTTCTACTTGTTCGTCTTTTACATCGATTCCTAAAAGATTCCATTTTTTGCTTTTTGAAGCTACATAATAACTGTGTTGCCCAAAACCAAAACCAGCATCAAGAATTTGTGCATTTTCCGGCGCTGTCTTTTCCCATTCCTTAATTTCTCGATGAACATGCCAAGCTCTTAATAGTAATAGGTCGAGAAGATGATAAAATAACTTTCTTAAGAATGGATTTTGATTAAATACATTACCCAATGATCTTTTAATAGGATCGTACTGCATAATAAAAAGACTATTTTTTTAGGAGTTCATTGATATTTTGGGCATAATCTATAGAGTCGTCTCGATAGAACTGAAGTTCGGGAACAATTCGTAATTGTTTCCCTACTACTTTGCCTAAGTCATATCTAATTTTGGAATTATGAGCTTTAATTTCCTTTAATAAAGCATCCTTATCCTTTGTCATAAAAAAGCTCAAATACACTTTTGCAAAACTAAGATCAGGAGACATTCTAACTACTGTAACGGTTATCAGTGAACCATTAAAGAGGTTTTTACTTTCTCTTTGAAAGATAATTGCCAGCTCTTTTTGGAGCAAACTGGATACTTTTTGTTGTCGGATACTACTACTCATAAGAGCGCAAATTTACTACTTTGATTTGATAGAGCTCAATTTCAAATAGCTTCATTTACTAAAGCATATGCCTGCCTAGCAATTTCATATTCCTCATTAGTAGGAATTACCAGTGTTTTTATACTTGCATTTCTTGACGAAATATCTCTTCGAACACTTGAATTCTCTTCATTTTTAGACGGATCCAATGCAACTCCGATATGCTCCAAATTTTGTGTTGAAAGGGCACGAATTAAGGCGCTATTCTCTCCAACTCCTGCCGTAAAAACAATAGCATCTATTTTTCCTATTGCTGCAAGATAGGCTCCAATATATTTTTTTATTCGATAAGAATAAATGGATAATGCGAGGATCGCTTGAGGATCTCCTTCATCATATCTTTTTGATAAACTCCGTAAATCATTATCTCCACTTAATCCAAGTAAACCACTTTCTTTCGTCAATATTTTTTTTACCTCTTCATAACCTAAACCAAGAATCTCCTGCATATAGATTATTACACCGGGATCAATATCACCCACACGTGTTCCCATTACCAGCCCTGTAATAGTAGACATACCTAAACTTGTATCGATGCTTTTTCCATTTTTTACCGCACAAACACTTGCTCCATTACCTAGGTGAAGGGTGATTAATGAAACTTCCTCAAGTTTTTTATTTAAAAATTGAGCAGCCATTCTACTTACATAGCGATGGGAAGTACCATGAAATCCATATGCCCTTATTCCATTTACTTTATAAAATCGTTCGGGTAAGGCATAGCGAAAAGCGGTTTCAGGAATCGATTGATGAAAAGCAGTATCAAAAACACCGACTTGTTCTGCTATTGGAAACACTTGTTCTGCAGTATTAATTCCAATTAAATTGGCAGGATTATGCAAAGGAGCCAGGTTTGACAATTCAACGATTGCTTCTTTAACCTTGTTATCAATTCGAGTAATAGAATGAAAACGATCTCCTCCATGGACAATTCGGTGCCCAACTAATTTAACTTCATTCACATTGCTTATAACACCAATTTTCGGATCAGAAATTAACTTAGCGAGCTTATTCATCCCCGATTGGTGATCTGGAATGATCTCGTCATAAGTGTACTTCTTCTCATTTTTATCTTCACCGGTCTTATGGATGATTCTCCCTTTAGCTTCGCCAATTCGTTCTACCAGACCTGAACATAGGATCTTTCCATCCGGCATATCTAAAAGTTGATATTTAATAGAGGAGCTGCCTGTATTTATAACAAGTGTTTTCATTTGTTGTTATTATTGATCTTGTGCTTGTATAGCTGTTATCACTACTGTATTTACTATATCTTCAACGGTGCATCCTCTGCTAAGATCATTAACCGGTTTATTTAAACCTTGAAGTACAGGTCCAATCGCTATGGCGCCTGTTTCTCTTTGAACTGCTTTATAAGTATTATTTCCTGTATTCAAATCGGGGAAGATCAATACACTAGCTTGTCCAGCTACTTTAGAATTTGGAAGTTTCGATTTCCCAACAGTCATATCCACAGCAGCATCATATTGAATTGGACCTTCAATCATTAATTCAGGATGTTTTTCCTTTACAATTCTAGTTGCTTCTCTTACTTTTTCAACTTCAGCACCTTTGCCTGAATCTCCTGAAGAATAAGAGAGCATTGCAATTTTAGGTTCTATTGAGAATTTTTTAGATGTTTCTGCAGATGCAATAGCTATTTCAGCTAATTCTTCGGCTGTCGGGTTTGGATTAATGGCACAATCGCCATAAGCAACTACCCGGTCGTCTAAACACATAAAAAACACAGAAGAAACCACATTGTAACCGGGCTTTGTTTTAATGAATTGGAGTGCGGGACGGATGGTATGCTGTGTAGTATGCGCTGCTCCTGAAACCATTCCATCAGCGTCTCCTAAATGAACCATCATAGTTCCAAAATAAGAAACATCCGTCATTAGATCACATGCAGTTTCAAAGGTTACGCCTTTGTCTTTTCTAATATTAAAAAGGGTTTTTGCGTAGCGTTTACTATCCTTCGAATTAGCGGGATCTATAACCGGCGTTTTTTCAAAGTCAATATGTAATCCAAGACTGGCACTTCTCGCTTTCACACTAACAGGATCTCCTAAAATATACATATCAACCACATCTTTCTTCTGTAAAAGATCAACTGCTTTCAATATTCTGTCATCACTTCCTTCAGGTAAAACAATTCTTTTTCTATTATTTGAGGCTAATTTTTGAAGATGGTAAATAAACATTTTTGGAGTCATTCCGCTAGGAAGCATACTCATCACTTTTTCTTCAAGTGCATTTACATCAACATATTTCTCAAAAAGCATTTGAGATATTTCAATTTTTCGCTTACTCTCTTTATCTATGGTCGAAACCACATTGCTTGCATTTACAGATGTTTCAAATGTATAGGTGTTAACGCTTAAAATAGGGAGTATTTCAGGGATACCATCGAGTAATTTTTTAATGTTACCGGATGGGACCATTCCGCCCGTAAGAATAATACCTGCAATATTCGGGTAGCTCCGGGATTGATTAATTTGTAATGCACCCATTAAGATATCATTTCTGTCTCCAGGGGTAATAGCAATACTTCCCGGTTTTACATATTCAAAGTAATTACCTAATTGCATGGCAACGGATTGAAAACAAGTAATGAGATTATCCATTTTATCCTCACCGTATAAAACTTTGGCATTAAGTTGTTTTGCAACTTCCCTCACACTGGGAGAGCTCAATGTTTCGTCAGATGGAATAACTGAAAAGAATCCTGCATCCTTTGGTAAATTTTCATGCATTGCTTTCAGAATCTCTTCTCGTCGGTCTGGAAGGACTCTATTTACTAAAATTCCGATGATTTTGGAATCCTGATGACGAAAAGCATCAATCGCCAATTTAATCGGGTTAAGAATTTCATTGATTTCTCTTCCTAATCCCTGACCAATAATGAAAATTGGAAGGCCAAGATTTTTTGCGATGAGTGCATTAATATCGAATTCAAAAAAGGAGCCTTCCCCGATATAGTCCGATCCTTCACATACAACAAAGTCGTTGCTTTCTTCTAGAACTTTGTATTTTTTTATGATTGCATCTAAAAATTCATCTTGTTTTCCTTGCCCTATTAGATTTTGAGCCTCTTTTCCGTAAAACACAAATGAATCATTATACTCTTGTTTTAGTCCATAACGATCGAGGATGATCTCAATATTTTTATCTTTCTCATTTGTATCCGTATCACGCACTATAGGTTTGAAAAAAGCAACTTTTTTAGTCTTTCTTAAGATAGCTTCAAAAAGACCAATTGCCACGAGGGTCTTACCGGAGTAAGGCTCGGCTGAAGTAATAAATATTGAGCGAATCATGAATCATATTTTGAACAAAAATACGACTTATAAGAACAAGTAATTAATGAGTTTTATCAGTAAATACAGGAGTTTTAAGTTTCAGTTTCAGCCAATGCTAAACTTTCTTTATTCTCTATAATAATCGAATTTAATCGAGGAGCATATTCTGCCTTAACCTTCTCAAAAGCTTCCATTTCTTCTGGTTTTACTGGGG
>JAHECK010000129.1 GCA_024641785.1 Flavobacteriales bacterium
GGCTAGGATCTTCAAATACAGTTATTAAGTTTGTGGATGTATATGTTGTAGTGCCCGAAGCAGTGGTGGCAGTTAATGTAACCGTATAGCTCCCTGAATTAATATAAGAGATGGATGGATTTAATAAAATAGGATCAACAGAGGGGTTGCCATTTAAGCTATTTCCATTTCCGAAATTCCATGATAAGTTGCTGGGATTTCCACCTGCGGTGTAGGTGAAATGAACAATTAAAGGAGAGCAACCGGAGTTTACATCTACGCTAAATCCTTCCTGCGCACTTATTTCGAAAGAAAAGATGCTAAAAATAAATAGGATTAAAGGATATTTTGCTATTTCAAGGATGTGCTTCAATGCCTGGTGTTATAAAGATGCAAAATAGTAAATATAAAAGCTTGATTCGTTCGACTTCTTGTATTAAGGAATAAACAAGTTAAGGGTTTTGTGGAAAAGTGCCCTTTTTTGGTGGTAAATTAATCGCAAACAAGACTGACTTTCTTCAATTTTAAAATATTTTTGCCATCAAATAAATATAGGATATGAAGTTTTTTATAGATACAGCAAATCTTGCCCAGATCAAAGAAGCGCAAGACTTAGGAATATTGGATGGGGTAACCACTAATCCTTCATTAATGGCAAAAGAGGGAATTACCGGTCAGAAGAATATCATTCAGCATTACCTGGATATCTGCAACATCGTTGACGGGCCTGTAAGCGCAGAGGTTATCGCTACCGATTTTGAAGGTATCATTAAAGAAGGAGAGGCCCTGGCAAAACTTCATAAGAACATTGTAGTAAAGGTGCCTATGATAAAAGAAGGGATCAAAGCCATCTCTTACTTTTCAAAAAAAGGAATTAAAACCAATTGTACCCTGGTATTTTCTGCCGGACAGGCTTTATTGGCTGCAAAAGCCGGAGCAACCTATGTATCTCCCTTTTTAGGAAGATTGGATGATATCAGCAGCGATGGGATGCGTTTGATTGAGGATATTCGTCTTATTTATGACAATTATATGTACGAAACTCAGATTTTGGCCGCCTCGATCCGTCATACCATGCATATTTTAAAATGTGCAGAAGTTGGGGCTGATGTAATGACCGGACCATTGAGTTCGATCAACGGCTTATTTAATCATCCTTTAACGGATAGTGGATTAAAACAATTTTTAGCGGATTATAATAAAGGGAATTAAGTCATCGCTTTATTTAGTAATTTTAAATCCTATGCCCGGGCATAGGATTTTTTATTTGTCAACTTTTTAATTTCTGAATTGTGCTATTAAAAATTTACCCCCAGAATCCTGATCAAAAGAAAATGGATCAGGCCTTAAAGATTTTAAAAGAGGGTGGGAATCTGATCTATCCCACTGATTCGGTATATAGTTTAGGCTGCGATCTGCTTAATCATAAAGCGGTTCAGCGAGTTGCTGCAATAAAGGGAGTAAAGGCAGAAAAAAACCACTTTACACTCATTTTTAAAGATCTGAGCACCCTATCGGATTATACCCTTCCTTTTGATACCTGGGTATATAAATTGATGAAGAAGGCCTTGCCCGGTCCATTTACCTTTATATTAAAGGCAAATAATAATGTTCCAAAATTATTTAAGTCAAAGAAAAAGACAATAGGTATCCGTGTACCCGATAATCCTATTCCAAGACAATTGGTAGAAATGCTTGGAAATCCGATCATTTCCACTTCAATAAAAGATGATGACGAAGTCATTGAATATACCACCGATCCAGAATTGATCTACGAAAAATACAGAGAGCAGGTCGATGCGGTGATCGACGGAGGTTATATGAATAATGTAGCAACCACGATAGTTGATTGCACAGGAGATGCACCATTGATAATACGTGAGGGAATAGGTGATCTAAGTGATTTTTTATAATCCGATGTTTTATACTGTGTTCTTAAATAGAAAAATAGTTGAAATCAAAAAAGTAATTTTAGTGAAAACGAACTATATACTTTATACTTAAAAATTCAGCAATGAAAAAAGCACTTATGATAGCTGTTCTTTTCCTTCTTCCTTTAATTATTCTGGCTCAGAATACGAAGTCAGAAAAAAAGAATAAAAGGGAACAAAAAGAGCAGGAGAATTTAGAAAAAATGCAAGAACTCTATGAATTAGTAGAATCCCGCCAATTTGTAGTAGAAGCGAATCAGGTATTTGGTAATGCCGGTGATGTATATAATGTGATGCCTTCGGTGAATTACTTCGCGGTCGATAGCAGCTATTCGACCATGCAGTTATCTTTTATCGGAATTATAGGCTGGAATGGGATCGGAGGAGTAACCTCTGATGGGAGACTAGACAGGTTTGAATTGCAGGAATTAGTGAGCGGTAAACCGATAAGCTTATATGGAAGTATTAATAGTCGATCCGGAGGCAATGTACAGTTTAGCATGTACGTTTATAGTTCAGGTATGGCTAGCGTTACAGCAACAGGAAATTGGGGAAATGATATCACTTTTCAAGGAAGATTGTTTACTTTAGCTGATTCAAAAGTGTATAAAGGAATACCAATTAATTAAAAATAATAAACCTTAAATGATTGCAGTTATGATGAATAAAATAAAGTGGGGAGCTTTACTTATGCTGTCTTTTATAATGTACAGTTGTTTTCCTGGTGGCGCCGAGACCTATAACGATACCAATCTGGTGTTTACCGTATATGACGAAACATTTGATTTTGCTTCCGAAAGAACCTATTATTTGGTCGATTCAGTAATTTATATCGATTCGACCGCAGAGCATAGCAGTATTATAGATAATGCAATTCTTAATGAGATAGTTGCTCAATTCAATAGCATTGGATATACGAGAGCAATGACGATTGATGATCCCAGTGATGTGAACATTGTCGTAATGGCTGCATTATTGAAAAATAGTATAGAAGGAATTTCTTACTTTCCCGGATACGGTGGATGGTATGGTGGATACTGGGGTTATTGGGGTTATCCCGGCTATTATCCCGGTGGCTATTATCCCGTACCTTATTCCTATGATGTTGGTTCTATATTTATCGATGCATTCGATGGACAAAATCTGGATCCCGATTCAAGCGTATTGCCTCATATTGTGTGGACTGTTGCTATAAACGGACTGCTAAACAGTAATACTGCAACTAATACAAGTAGAATCAAAACCACGATCGATCAGGCTTTTGAGCAATCTCCTTATTTATAGAACTTAAAAATTAGAAAAATGAAAAAAGTATTAGTTATCACACTCCTGTTTTTAGGTTCTTTTGGGTTAAAAGCACAGGATGGAATATTTGCTTTGACATATAATATGGGATTAACGACAGGTTCCATGCACGATTATATTGAAAAATATAGCTGGAGGGGTTTTGGAATGGAAGGACGTGCCTTTGTATCCGATAATATATCTCTTGGAGGATCCTTTTCCTGGAATGTTTTTTATCAGGAAGAAATTGATAAATCGTATGTAGAAGGAAATGCCACATTACACGGCAATTTTTATAAGTATATAAACGCCTTTCCAATTAATTTCACCGCTCATTATTATTTCAACGACTATGATGCGCCCGCACGTTTTCATGCCGGTTTAGGAATTGGAGCTTCAAAAATTAATCAGGAAACAGATTTTGGTGTGTGGGCGACTACACATGACTACTGGCACTTTAATATTACTCCGGATGTTGGGGTATTGATTCCGATGAACTACAGAGTAAATTTATTTTTAAGCGCTAAATACAATTATGCCTTTAAAACAAAGGATCAGGATTTTGGTTATCTGAGTTTTAATGTTGGATTTGCCTGGTATTAAGAAAGTTAAAATATTTTATAATTTAACGGCCGAATCTTTCGGCCATTTTTTATGAAAAAAACATTAATAATAATAGGAGTCATATTACTCCTTGTACTAGTAGCTATATTTTCTGTCGATTATGTTATTGCGAATTTGATCGATAAAAAAGTTAGGCATATTCAATATGAATTAAAAGATGATATCGATTTTGATTATTCAAAGCTGAGTTTTTCTTTTTTTCAAAAAAAGATCACTTTAAAAGATTTTCATTTTGCCAGCTTGAGTGATAGCCTTCAAAATACAGATAAAATAGAAGTTCAATTAAAAAAATTGATCCTAAAATTTGAGGGTTTTGAAGAGGTTCTACTCGAAGGTAAATTGCATTTGAAAGAGGTCATTCTTAAAAATCCAAATATTAATTATGGACTAGCCAAACGATTGTCGAAGGATGCAGTTCTGACCGATAGCTTGACAACTGAAAGTAACGATCAATATGGAGATTTAGAAAACGCAACTACAAATAAATTGATCAAGACCCTTTTGATCGATGAATTTAAAATTGAAAATGGTGAAGCTCATGTTTTCCATGTTAGTAAACCTGATAAAAAGCTGATCGATATAAAGTCTATAACCATAAATAGCAAGGCCTTGTTCATTGATATGAATGCAAAGGCCGTGGAGAACATATTGAAGAGTGAAAAATTTGAGGTTGAAATGAAGGATTTGTCAAGTAGCGAAATTGAAAATCATGACCTAAATATTGATAAGCTCGATTACAATGCAAAAACAAAATCGCTTGAAATTTCATCTATTTATTTTCATAATAAAGAAAAGCCAAAAGCATTTAGTGTAAAACAAAAGTTTCGTTCTGTATGGTTAGATATAAAGATCGATAAGTTAAAAATGGATTTGAATCCATTTCATATTTATAATAAAGGATTGATTTATTTAAAAATGATAGAATTAGATGGCTTGCATGCTGAGATCTATAACGATGTCACATTAGCCCTAAAACCGGATCACCAAGCGATGCCACCCAAAATGATACGAGAGATCCCCTTGCCATTTAAAATTGATAGTATTCTAATTAAGGATAGCGAATTAAAATACCTCCATAAAGGAAAACCTGACAAGCCGGGTGTAATGGATTTTGATGATGTTAATATCAGTATTTCTAATATCACAAATATTGATTATGTTTTAGATGCTGATCCTTTGATGAAGATGAATGTAACTGCAAAAGTTTGGGGCAAGGGTAAATTGACAAATACGATGACGATAGATTTAAAAAATCCAAGAGATTTTGTATATGCTAAAGGTAAGGTAACAAACATGCCACTAAAAGCAGCAGAAAGAATGTTAAAACCACTCT
Source organism: Flavobacteriales bacterium (assembly GCA_024641785.1). Classification (GTDB taxonomy): domain Bacteria; phylum Bacteroidota; class Bacteroidia; order Flavobacteriales_D; family JAHECK01; genus JAHECK01. The sequence continues at coordinate 5,152 of JAHECK010000129.1, forward strand.
ATGGTGTTCAAATTTCATCGGGAAAATTATCGCTTCTAAGTTTTGATCTCGTAATGAATGAAGACATTGGAGAAGGAACCATGTGTTTTGATTATAGCGATCTAAAAGTGGATATTAAAAAAGCAGATAAGGAGAAAAATGACGGTTCAGAAGAACTTAAAAGTCATGTACTATTGAATTTTATTGCAAATGGAGCAGTAGTAAGCTCGAATATGCCTGAAGGAAAACATTACAAAGAAAAAGGGTATATGATATTCGACAGGACTAAAAATAAACCCATCTTTGATCTATTGTGGAATTGCACCCAGGTTGGTATTATGGATATCGCCATCAATGACTTGCTTTATAAGTCGGAAAGCAACTATCAGAAAAAAGAAAAAAAACAAGAAAAGCAGGAAGTTAAAGAGCAAAAAAAGAAGAGGAAAAAATAAAAATATTTCTTCTTTATAAATTCCTTTATTATAGCTTTAGTAAAGAGCTAATTATCAAAAAATCAAATGCTTGTTTACGGATATAAACGTAAATAAACGGATGTCTTACGGCTTGATCCGACTCCTTTTAAAATATTTGCTCCAGAATTGTCTAACTAAATTATTTACAAATGAATTCGATGAAAAACAAAGTGCAGCTTATCGGAAATATCGGAGCTGATCCCGAAGTTAAAGAAGCGGGAAAAAGTAACAGTATGGTTCGCTTGTCATTGGCAACCACAGAATCGTATCTGAATGCTAAAAAGGAAAGAGTAGAGGAAACCAATTGGCATAATTTGCTGCTTTGGGGGAATTTAGCCGCCAGTACTGAGAAGTTTCTGTCGAAAGGGGATACTATCGCCATTGAAGGGCGACTAAAGAACAACACATTTACCGATAAGAACGGTGAGAAAAGGTATGCGAATGATATCGTTGTTCATGAATATCAACTTTTGCACAAAAAGCAAGCTGATGCTGAGAAGGTTTCTTGAGTGAAGACCTTTTAACCGAAAATAACCCGTTTTGCGGGTTATTTTTTTACATTCAAAATAACTAAATCTGATTTTTACACTTATTAACACTTAGCGGTTATTTATAACTGTTCATATTATCCACATTTACAGTTATTTATCTATACATTGCTAATACACAATTAAAAATTTAAATATGAAAAATCTACTACTATTAGTTTCCGGACTTTTATTATCCATTGGTCTACAAGGCCAAAGTGAAGAACAGGTTTCAACGAATAAAATGTTTATTGGAGGGGGTGTGGGATTTAACTCAGTCAATGAAAAAGATAGTGAGGATAAATCTTCACAATGGAATTTCGGGCCGAGCTTTGTTTATATGCTGAATGATAAAGTAGGACTTGGAATTAGTCTTTTAGTAAATGGAAATACATATAACTATGCAGAAAATACATTTGAAGTGGAGTATAAATCAAACGGATGGATAGTAGAACCTTTTGTCCGATATTATTTTGTTGGTATTGGAAAGGTTAAATTTTTCGGAGATGCTTTTATTGATTTTGGAGGAGGAAAAGACAAATATTCAGATAATCAAGGTAATTCTAATGAATCAAAATTTGGAAATTTTGGGATAGGATTGAGGCCCGGATTTCAATTCTGGTTTAATGATAATTGGTCGATGGCCTCAACAATAGGTAATTTAGGATATTCATCATTTACGGATAATAAAGGTGAATCAAATGAAAGTAAGACGAATAATTTTGGGGTAAATGTTGACTTTTCTACAGTCAATTTTTCTTTTTTCTGGCATTTTTAATTGCCATTGAACGGATAACTGCAAAAAGCACAAAGTCGCTTCCAAATCCTTTTTTTTATCATGTTTTAACGGAGTCAAATAATTAACTTTGCACTCTAAAGAAAAGGACATGTATCAGTCGGTATCCGCAGAAGAAGCAGTTAAAATAATTAAGTCGAATGATCGTGTTTTTGTCCATACAGCGGCAGCAGCCCCTCAGGAATTAATAGATGCGCTGGCAGAACGGGCTTCTGAATTAAGGAATGTCGAAATATGTCACCTGCATACAGAAGGTAGAGCACCCTATGCAAACCCTAATTTAAGGGAAAGCTTCCATGTAAATTCTTTGTTTATCGGGCATAATGTGCGGCATACCTTAAAGGCTGGAAACGGATCCTATACTCCGGTATTCTTAAGTGAAGTGCCTGAATTATTCAGGGGTGGGTCATTAGCTATTGATGTGGCCCTTATTCAAGTCTCGCCACCGGATAAACACGGCTACTGTTCATTAGGAATATCCGTGGAAGCCACTTTGGCTGCCGTTGAGTCGGCAAAGCATGTGATAGCGAAAGTAAATCCCCAAATGCCCAGAACACATGGAGATGGGATCATTCATATTTCCCGACTTGATACTTTTGTGTATATCGACTCTCCGATCCACGAACATAATTTACCGGAACCCGGTGAGATCGAAACAAAAATTGGAGAACATATTGCGGGTTTAATTGAGGATGGAAGTACGCTTCAAATGGGCATTGGAATGATACCAAATGCAGTTCTTCGAAACTTATCTAATCATAAAGCCTTAGGATTACATACGGAGATGTTTTCGGATGGAATTATCGATCTGGTAGAAAAAGGGGTGATCACAGGAGAGAACAAAGCGATCAATCCGGGAAGAATCATGAGTGGTTTTGCGATGGGTTCACGCCGTCTTTATGATTTTATAGATGATAATCCATTTATTGAATTACGTGACATTTCGATTGTAAACGATATCGCCATTGTTCGACAAAATCCTAAGGTTGTTGCAATAAATTCCGCCATCGAAGTCGATCTTAGTGGACAAGTTTGTGCCGACTCCATCGGTTCACAGCTGTATAGTGGAGTAGGAGGTCAAATGGACTTCATAAGAGGAGCTGCGCTCTCTAAGGGAGGAAAACCTATCATCGCTTTGCCATCCGTTACT
>JAHECK010000130.1 GCA_024641785.1 Flavobacteriales bacterium
GCTGGCAGTCTTGTAAACCTCATCGATCCATTTAAAAATGGTGCTTATCAATATAAGATCTATGATGATGCTACGAATACCCTCATTTACTCCAAAGGATTTGACAGTTATTTTAAAGAATATCAATTCGGTGGGCCTGCCAACGATGGGGTTTTTAAAACCTTTCATGAAAGTGCGATTATTCCTTCTCCAAAAAATTCAATCATTTTCGTTTTAGAAAAACGCGATAAAATGGGTGAACTTTTTGAAGTTTTCAGAACCGAAATAGATCCAAGTGATATTTTTATACTTCAAGATGAGTCATTCGATCCAACTGTTAAAGTAAGCCAGAGTCTAAAAAGTGGCGATCCACATAAAAAAGCAGATATCGTAATTGTTGCTGAAGGTTATAGTGCAGCGGATGAAGCTAAATATAAGGCGGATCTGGAACGTTTTACAAAGATCTTTTTTCAGGCCGAACCTACAAAATCGAAAAAAGATAAATTTAATGTATATGGCGTTTTCAAAGCCTCTGCTCAATCAGGAATCGATGAGCCAAGAGCCGGCATTTATAAAAACTCAAGCGTAAGCGCTTCTTTCAATGCCATGGGATCTGAACGTTATGTCTTAACTGAAGATAACAAAACCCTGCGTGATATTGCCGGGCAGGTACCTTACGATGCTATTTATATTATGGTAAACCACGATCGTTATGGAGGAGGCGGAATTTATAATTTCTATTGCACTTTTACGACAGATAACATCTGGAGTGAGTATTTAATGGTGCATGAATTTGGACATTCCTTCTTCGGATTGGCAGACGAGTATTATACTTCCGCTTCGGTAGTTGAGGACTTTTATCCTCCCGGTTACGAGCCTGTTGAACCAAATATTACCGCTTTATTAGACCCTGAAAATGTGAAATGGGGAGATCTGATCGATAAAAAAACTCCCATCCCTACTCCTTGGGAAAAAGCAGAATACGACACTACCGACCTGGCCTGGCAGAAAGTGAGGCGACAAATGAATGATAATACGGCTGCCCTCCAAAAAGCACACGCAAGTCAAGCAGAAATAGATAAAGCCAAAACAGATTATGATGAAGCATCATTAAAAAGACATCGAGAAGTTCAGGATTATCTGAACAATAGCAAATACAAAGGAAAAGTTGGTGTTTATGAAGGTGCAGGATATGCTTCTAAAGGAATTTATCGCTCTTATATTAACTGCATAATGTTTACCAGAACCAATTTCTTTTGTCCGGTCTGTGATCGATCCATGGTAAAAGTGATCGATTGGTATAGTAATTAATAATTTTCTCTAGGCTTATTTATTTTATGTTATAAACGGTTTTAGTTTGCTTTAATTTTCTTACTTTTTACCCAAACTATAAACTAAAACATTATGAATTTAACTAAAAAACTATCTGCAGAATTCATTGGTACCTTTTGGCTTGTATTTGGTGGAACTGGCAGTGCTGTTATTGCTGCTGGAATACCGGATATTGGAATTGGATTATTAGGCGTATCGCTCGCCTTTGGTTTAACAGTATTAACAATGGTATATGCTATTGGACCCATTTCCGGTTGTCATTTAAATCCGGCAGTATCTATTGGTCTTTGGGCCGGTGGTAAATTTGAAACGAAAGAGCTACTTCCTTACATTCTATCTCAGGTAATTGGAGCCATTGCTGCTTCGGGTCTGCTTTATTACATAATGAGTGGAAAAGCCGGATGGGATATTAGTTCAGGGCTTGCATCGAATGGTTATGGTGAACACTCTCCGGGCGGATTTTCTATGGGAGCAGGTCTAGCTACCGAAGTTGTACTTACATTGATGTTTTTATTTGTTATTCTAGGAGCAACACACAAGAAAGCCCCAGCTGGCTTTGCCGGAATTGCGATTGGTCTGGCACTTACACTTATTCATTTGATCTCTATTCCTGTAACAAATACATCCGTAAATCCGGCCCGTAGCACTGGACCGGCATTATTTGAAGGAGGTATTGCACTGGATCAACTTTGGTTATTTTGGTTGGCTCCAATTGCTGGTGCTTTGATCGCAGGGGTGCTATGGAAATGGTTTGAAAAAGATTAATTCTTACATGTTTTCCCTGCCAGCGTTCAAACCCTGGCAGGGTCAATCTATTAATTATGAAAAAAGTAACAGGTATAGGTGGTGTCTTTTTTAAAAGCAAAGACCCAAAAAAAATAAGTGAATGGTACGGTGAAAATTTAGGACTGGTAATTAATCCCTATGGATCGGTATTTGAATTTCGACAAGGTGCCGATCCTGATAAAAAAGGATATACCATTTGGAGTCCTTTTAAAGAAGATAGCAACTATTTTGAACCTTCGAAAGAACCTTATATGATCAATTACCGAGTAGCTGATCTTAAAGCACTTATTGAAGACTTGAGAAATAAGGGAGTTCAGATCGCAGGTGAAATAGAAGAATTCGAATATGGAAAGTTTGCACATATTATTGATCCTGAAGGACGAAAAATCGAACTCTGGGAACCCATAGATGAAGTGTTTACAAAAGAATATGATGGTAAATCAACCCTTTAGTTCTATTTAATGAGACTAGTTGTTAACGAATCGATCGTTTTAAGAGATTGGGAAAGTACAGATGTAAGACGACTGCTAATGCTAGCTAATAATGAAAAAATTTCAAAATACTTGATGGATAGCTTTCCTCATCCTTATACAGAAAATGATGCTAACCATTGGATAAATAGTTGTAAAAAAGAAAAAACTAATTTACTCCTTGCTATAGAATATGGGGGTGAATTTGTTGGAGGAATTGGTGCCCATTTCAAAAATGATATTCATCGTTATAATGCGGAATTAGGCTATTGGATCGGTGAACCTTATTGGGGAAAAGGAATTATTTCAGATTCAATTAAATTCTTTACTAACTATGTATTTAGCTCTTATAAAGTAAATCGGATTTATGCGGATGTTTTTTCGACCAATCCTGCTTCAGCTAAAGTGCTGGAAAAAAATGGCTTTAAAAAAGAAGCAAGCTTAGAAAAAGCGGTATTTAAAAATGGTTTTTTTATTGATGTATTGATCTATTCGAAACTGAAGTAGTCTTCGATAAGCTCAGACTTACATATTAAGAATCATAATATTAAATCCTAATTAGGCCCACTGTTTTCCCTCTTCAAGCTCACTCACATTCTCTCTGGCACATCGATTCCTAATAAACCCATTCCGGATTTAATAACATTCGCCACCATTTGAGATAAGGCAATTCTAAATTCAAGTACCTTCTCATCATCCACTTTTAAAATGGGTGTACTTTGATAGAAATGATTAAACAACTTTACAAGATCGTATACATAATTAGCAATTACTGCCGGATTGTGCTCTTTTGCACCTTGAGCTATCATCGCAGGATAAATCAATAATTGTTGAATGATCTGTTTCTCCGGTAAAAGTATTGACTGATTTGTATTTATCGTTACGACTTCTCTTCCATACTTTGATAAAATACTTCTGATCCGGGCATGTGTGTATTGAATAAAAGGACCTGTATTTCCTGTAAAATCAATCGATTCCTCAGGATTAAACATCATCCCTTTTCTCGGTTCCACCTTTAGTAAAAAATATTTTAAAGAAGCCATCCCAATACTATGAAACAATTGCTCCTTTTCATTTTCTTCTAATCCCTCTAATTTCCCCAGTTCTTCGGTGATCTGCGCAGCCGTCTGCTTCATTTCTTCCATCAGGTCATCGGCATCTACCACTGTCCCTTCTCTTGATTTCATTTTACCTGAAGGAAGATCGACCATCCCATAAGAAAGGTGATAACAGTTTTTAGCCCAGGCATAACCCAATTTTTCTAAAATCAGAAAAAGAACTTTAAAATGATACTCTTGCTCATTCCCAACGGTGTAAACGATCCCTTCAAGATCTGGAAAATCCTCAAAACGAAGAATCGCAGTACCAATATCCTGTGTCATATATACCGAAGTACCATCCGCTCTAAGAAGCAATTTCTGATCCATTCCATCTTCAGTAAGATCTACCCAAACAGAACCATCTTCTTTTTTAAAAAACACACCCTTTTCAACTCCTTTCAGCACTTCATCCCGCCCTTTTAAATAGGTTATCGATTCAAAATATAGTTTATCAAAATCAACGCCCATCGCTTTATAGCTCACATCAAATCCGGAATATACCCAGGAATTCATTTTTTCCCATAAAGCATATACTTCCTTATCCTTTTGCTCCCACTTGATCAACATCTCCTGGGCCTCTTTTAATATCGGGGCTTCCTTTTCGGCTAATTCTTTATCCATCCCTTTCTGGACAAGCATCTCTATCTCTTTTTTATAAGCCTGATCAAATGCAACATAATACTTCCCTACCAGCTTATCCCCTTTTAAACCGGAACTCTCCGGCGTTTCTCCATTCGCGAATTTTTTCCATGCAAGCATCGATTTGCAAATATGGATCCCTCGGTCATTAATAACTTGGACTCTACTTACCTTGTGACCCTGGGCTTTTAGAATTTCGGCAACTGAATAGCCTAGAAAATTATTTCTTAGATGTCCTAAATGAAGGGGTTTATTTGTATTTGGTGAAGAGTATTCGACCATTACATGACCCAGGCCTCCACTGATATTAAAACCAAACAAAGCTCCTTTGGCAATTGAAGTAGAAAATTGATTTAAATAATAGGAATCGTCTATTACTAGATTTAAAAAGCCTTTTACAGCATTAAAATCCTGAACAAGATCAATTTCTTGTTTTAGATATGCGCCAATTTCGAGGGCTACTTGTTCCGGTGATTTACGAGCCAATTTAACAAATGGAAAAACAACGAGCGTCACATCGCCTTCGAATTCTTTACGGGTGGCCTGTATTTGAATGTCTTTTTCTTCTACAGCAACTCCATATAAAACTTCAATGGCTTTTTTGGAATATTCTGCTACTTTGTTTTCAATACTCATTTTATCTTCCTTCAACTACATTTATCACTTCAATTATAGCTTCTAATGCCATTTCTGCCATCAAATTCCCTTTTTTATCTAAAAGAGGATTCACTTCAACTACTTCAAACATTTTAACTCGTTTATCTTCGAGTAATTTTTTTATCAATTCTATTGCCTGCTCTTTAGATAATCCCTTCTTTACCGGAGTCCCGGTTCCTTCAGAAAGCTCCATATCCATACTATCTACATCAAATGAGATGTAGATGATTTCGGTATCCTTTAAATTTTGGAAGATCTTTGAAGCGATATCATCAACCCCTTTTTTAACTAATTCGTCTAAAGTATAATTAGGAATTGAATAACGATCAATAATTGCCATTTCAGGTTTTTCGACTGATCTTACCCCAACAAAAACAAGATCTTTAGTTAAAAGTTTTGGACTTATCCCTCCTAAATTTTTTAAAAGATCCCATTTTTCAACGGTTTCCTTAATAGGCTTATTTATTTTTTGCTCAAGATTATCTTCTGCTAAAGCACTTGCCAATGGCATCCCATGCATATTTCCAGAAGGCGTAGTATATGGAGAATGAAGATCAGCATGTGCATCGATCCAAACCACTCCCACTCTTTTTTCAGGAAATGCCAATTTTAAAGCAGCTATACTTCCTCCTGCACTTGAATGATCACCAGAAATAATTAAAGGGAAATCACCTTTCTGAAGCACAGGCAAAATTCCTTCAACAATTCGATTATAGATTTTTATTACTCCACCAATTCTTTTAGCGTAAACATTTCGAACATTTTTCCATACCCGATGATTTTCATTTTTAATATTAATCGCAGTATATTTTAAAAACACATCTTCATTCTTATTAACGGCTGCTACTTTAATCGCTTCAAGACCTAAACTACTTCCTCTGGTTCCAGCTGCTATTTCAGAATTATTTTCAACAATGATGATATTTGACATACAATTTTTGTTTAATCGTACAAAATTAAATTAAGTAAGGTACTAAGACTTATTTATCACTGAAAAAAATGTAAAAATATATTGAAGTAAAAAAAGATGTTAAACGAATTTATTTACTTTAACGTTTTGTAATAAATACATTCATATTGCTTTTATTTTTTCGCCTTTCACTAATCATTTTTACAGTTTTTTTTATTGTATCCTGCTCATCTGTTGGTATTAACAATAGAAAAGATGAAGGAAAAATAATATATGACATTGAAATTTTAGGTGATAATTTGGATCCTTTTATGATAAGTATGATGCCTAGTCAGGCAGAATTCTATTTTAAAAAGGAAAAAACGGCAATGTTTTTATCTTCAAAAGGAAATTTAGTTCGATTTGCGGCCTATTCTAATGGAAAAGAAAAGCATATTACACAGGAAATTAAGTTGATGAATAAAAAGGTGAAGTCAAGTTTTGATGCACGTCAGATATTTTTCTTTACTGATCATCCTAGTTTTACTATTATTCAAACTGATTTTAAAGACAGTATTGCTGGTACTTATGCAAACATTGATGTCATTATTTATGATCAGATAAATCAAAAAGAATCAGCATTGATCTATTCTGAGGAAATCCATGTTGAAAATCCCAATTGGTATAATATCTATAATGATATTCCATTTGTCCTTCTTCAATATGAATATGACCAATTTGGACTAAAGCTTCGACTCAGAGCAAAGAGCCTTGAATTTATGGCAATAGAAAATAGCGTTTTTGAATCATCGGATGAATACAGGGAAGTAAGTCCGGAAGAATTTGTTGATGAAGTAAAAGTAATTGCAGAGTCTCTTTAATTTGTTAACGTGCCATATTTAATAAGTAATCTGAATTTACCTTCCTTTCTATAGCTTTCAAAGTTAGCTTTGAGTTTTTAAATCCTTGTTATAATATATGTCGAATAAGCATAACAGCATAAAAGATAATTCTGAATCAGGTAGTAAATCGGCTGGAAGGAAAAAAAATAAGTCCAAGTCGAAGAATTATTCTAAAATACTTAAAATTTTAGGGCTTTTATTGATCCTTACTTCCATTTTTCTGCTTATTGCTTTAGTATCCTATTTATTTACCGGTAAAATGGATCAAGATATCTTACAGGGTAATAATATAATGATCATCTTTAATAGAGATATCATTGTTGAAAACTGGTTAGGGAGATTTGGCGCCTGGTTATCACACGTTTCTGCTTATAATGGATTTGGAATTGCAACATTTCTTTTTGTCCCTACTTTATTTATAATAGGCGTTAAGTTATTATTTGACACCACCCTATTTCCAATTAAAAAGGTCATTAAACAATTAATTCTTGGCTTACTCTTATTCTCTGTTTTATTCGCATTCCTTCTGTCTAATTTTCCGGTATTCGGAGGCGCTTTTGGATTCTATCTAAGTAATTGGCTTATCGGATTTATTGGGGTCATTGGAACCGGGATTGTTATTTTTATTGGCTTAGTCGCCTATTTAATGTGGCAATTTAAAGTAGAACCTTCTGAATTACCCGCTTTATTGAAATCTATTTTTCCATCTCATGCTATTTCTGATGATGAATTGGATGAAAAGAAGAATTATTTGAAAGATAACTTTACTCCTGAAGAGATTGAAAACGTTTATGTAGATGCTGATGAATTAGAATCCTTGGATGAAGATGAAGAAGATATTAGCGAGTCTGATCTGGTATTCGAAAGTAAAATAATAGATGAAACAATTGAATTAGAAGAAGAGATAGTAGAAAAAAGTGAGTTAAATGAAGATGAAGATGAAACAGATGGTGAATTCATAGTGAATGTGGCTAAAAACAGCGACCATCTTTTAAGTGATCAGGAAATTAAAAAGAAGTCAAAAGAACTTGTTGATGAGATCGGAGAATATGATCCGAGATTAGAATTAAGCAATTATCGTTTCCCGACGATAGATCTGCTAAAAGATTATGGTTCTAATGCAGATGTTCAGGTTTCTCATGATGAACTAAATAAAAATAAAGATAAGATCGTAAACACCTTAGAGAATTATAACATAAAGATCTCTAAAATTAAAGCTACAATCGGTCCAACGGTAACTCTTTATGAGATCGTACCTGCTCCAGGTGTTCGAATTTCGAAAATAAAAAATCTTGAAGATGATATTGCCCT
>JAHECK010000030.1 GCA_024641785.1 Flavobacteriales bacterium
CTCAGTGATTTTTAGCAGCGTATCTCCTTTTTTTACAAAGTCACCTTCCTGTACATACCAGTGTTCGATCTGGCCACCTATAACCGAATGCAGGCGCTGTGGCTTTTGATCCGGCTTTAGGGTAGTTACATAACCCGTAGATCGAATATTTTGTGTCCAGGGTAATAAAAGAATGATCATGAAAATAGCCAGACTTGAGTAGATAAGTCTTTGCAATACTTTCGAGCTGATTTTATTCTCCACAGCTACTAATGTGCTGTATTTCTTGGGTAAAATAAATTCAGAAACGCCTGTTTTTGAAATGTTTAACATTCTTATTTTTTTAATTCGATTAGACTTCCATTTTCAGAAAGGATCAATCGATCCACTTTCTTTTTTAATTCCTGATCTCCTGAAGCTATAACCAGGGTCCATGTATTTTCTTTACTCGTAAGGAAATCCATAATTTTCTTTCGGTCTTCGCCTACTATTGAAGTAAAAGCATCTTTTATCAATAATAATTTTGGTTTATCAACGATACTTCGAGCGATAATAAGTTTATCTACAATTCCTCTGGAGAATTGCTTACCCTGTGTTTGTATTTTAGTATCATATCCTTGTGGTAATGATTTTAAAAAGGAGTTCAAACCTAATTTATCAAAAGCCCATTGAACGTTTTCGAAGCTGGCATTTTCTCTCCCCATAGTAATATTTTCAAGTAGCGTCCCCTCAAAAAGCAATTCATCCATAAGGCAATCTCCAATGGTTGATCGTAAAAGGATCGGATTTAGATTATTGAGAGGAATATTATTGAAAATGACTGCGCCTTTGATTACCTTATAGATTCCTGCTAGCAGATAGAGGAGGGTAGTCTTTCCGGTTTCACTATCTCCGATGATCATTATTTTTTCTCCTTCTTTGATCTTTAGTGATGCCTTGTCGAAAATGAGTCGTTCCTGATCTGGATAATGAAAAACAACATCTTTTAATTCCACGCTAAGCCCCCCATTCTCACTAGAAACGTTCTTGATATCCATTCCGCTGTGTCGCTCAATAGCTAAATCGGTTACCTGTCCTACCTTTTCAAGTGAGGTAAGTACATCATAGATCGTATCCAGATTGGTGACGAGTTTTTCGACCGAGCTAAGAACTAATAAAATAATAATTTCTGCAGCAACGAATTGGCCGATGTTCATTTGTTGTTCCATCACCAGAATACTACCAACAATAAGGAAACCTGCAGCTACCAGTACTTTAAATAGGATCATAAAACCATATTGGTTGATGAGTACCTTGAAATGTGCATCCCTAGCAGAAACATAATGATCAACCAGATCATTGCTTCGGTTCATATGAAGATCTGTTTGTCCTGCCAGCTTAAAAGTCACACTTGTTCGTGCTACTTCTTCAAGCCAATGTGCAACATTGTATTTGCTTTTGGATTCTCGTAGACTCGTTTCTAATCCTTTTTTTGCGCTTAATCGGAATATGGAATAAATAAGAAGAATTAGTATTAAACTAAAGACGATAAAGAAAGGATGATACAAAGAGAGGAGTATCAATCCGAAAACCGTTTGAATCGATGCGGTAGAAAAATCGATCAATATTTTAGATAAACCTTTTTGTATGGTAATAACATCAAAAAAGCGGTTCATCAATTCCGGAGCGTAATGTTTGTAAAGAGCCTCAAGTTTAATTTTTGGAATTCGGTAAGTGAATTCGAAAGCTGCTCTGGTAAATATTTTTTGCTGTAAGTATTCAGTGATTTTAAACTGGTTTATTTGCAGAATACCGCTGATCGCAATCCCAAAAATGACAAAAGCAACGAGTACCATCCAAGAAACACTCATTTGACCGCCCTGGATCAGGTTGATGATCGCTTGTATACCAATTGGAAGAGAAAGATTTACCAATCCAATGAAAATGGCATAGATATAAATATTTCGAATTTCTCTTTTATCCGGGTTGATCAACAGCCAAAAGCGTTTTATCGGACTAATTTTCGATTGCTCCATTTTAAACAGGATTTAATAATATTAAATTATTTAGGCTTGAAATAGCGGTCTTATTTGGCAAAAGCCAAGCACTAAAAACCATTTGTTTTTCGAAAAGTTTTTTCATTATGCAATCTCCTTTAAAACTAATTCCTGGTAAAAGTTAGTGATGGCATCTTCATCGTCGATCACATCGGTTAGGCGGGGTAGATGATCTACGAAAAAACGCTGATGATGTGATCCCTCAATGACTGTGGAAACGAGCATATGGGGATACTTGAATTCGGGGTTTATTTCAAGAATGATATCTGAAACTCGTTGAACGACTTCCTTATATTGCTGGAAAAATCCGGCAGCATTATCTTCATCAACTTTTTTATTTAAATATATTTTAGATGATTCACTAATTACAATGCGATGGAGTTTTACTTCGTTGATCAGTGAGAAAGAAGAGTCAATTTCAATTTTCTCGGTCAAAATAATGATCGCTTTTCGGAGTTTCCTAATAGGATCTTCAATATTCATTGTAGCCAAATGTATACGATATTCTTGCCAACCCCAATACCATAGAACCAAATAGATAAGAAGATGATGTTTACTTTCGAAATAACGATAGATCGAAGCTTCTGTCGATGAGATGTAAGCAGCTAGTTTTTTAAAGGTAAAATCCTCAAAACCCAGGTCATCGATCAAATGGATACTTCCTTCTATGATCTTCTTTCCCAATTCAGAGCTTTCAGGCGTTTTTATGCAAACCTTTGTATTGACCTTAATGCTAATTTTATTATTAATGCTTTCCATTTATAAAAGTAATGGGTGCAAATATAATAGTAATACTATCAAAAACAATAGCTTTACCTCTAAAATATATTAAATATTTTATAACTCATTTAAATTTAAATACTTAACACGCGTCATTTGATATGCTAATAAGGCCTATAAGGTCTTAGTGCTCTCTATTAAAGATCAAAATAGAAAAGCCGTTCCTTAAAAAGAAACGGCTTTCTTATGATTTCGATTATTTTACTTAGAATGTAAATGCCAATTCAAATTCTAATTGATTCATTTTAATTTCAATCTTTTGGTTTTCATCAAATGGATTTTGTCCTTCAACAGAACTGTCTAATCCATAAGTGAATGCAAAATGTAAAGCTTGTTCGCCAAAATGTTTTGAAAATCCAAGTGAAATTTGATTTTGAATTACACCTGGAGCAAGCATATTGAACATCACATCATCTGTTCCTATAGGATTATTTCCATAAGAGTAACCTAAGCGGAAATCCCATGTTTCAACCATTCTGAATTCAGCACCAATTTTGAAAATAGTCATATTCTCCCATCCAAAACCTGCTCCATCTTCAGCTCCTAAAGGAACAAAAGTTGGGTTTGGAACAAACATATCAGCAGGATCTCCAGTCCATGCTGGATTTGGCATTACAGGTTGCATAGTCGAAGCAACCATAGGATTTGCAATCGATTTAACTTCACTATAAAGAATTTGTTTCACATCAAATAATACGGTGAAATTTTCAGAGATATCATAAGAAGCTCCTGCTGTCCAGGTTAGTGGGATATCAAATCCACCTTCTTCAGCAAATAAACCTTTATAGTCATCGAATTTACTCATTGAGATTTTTGGAGTGAATGAAGCACCTAATCTAAAACCATCAAATAATTCGCCCTGATAACCAATTTTTACACCCAAGCCAGTGGAAGAAACTTTCCCATTGTTGGTCACGTAAGCTCCATTGGCTCCTGCCATTCCCATATCTGCGAATGCTTGTAATCCATTTGCTTCGAAGGTTTGATATGCAAAAAGTGGAGAGATACCAATACTATGATTTTCACCTAAAAGTCGGGCATAAGTCAAAGAAAAAAACATTTGAGTAATATTTACTCCGGTTGGAGCTGTAACATTAGCCATCGGATTTGGCATTCCGGTTGGCATCGGATTTCCCAATTCATTGATGGTTTCACTATAATACGTTTTAGTATCATAATCTGTATTCATACCTCCATTACCCCAAAAGTTAAAAGCTAAGATGTTTTTTTCGCCAAGTTTGTATGTAAAAGCCAGTGTTGGGATTACAAACATTGTTGATCCACTCACAACAGTTCCTGGAGTTAACCCTAGTCTCATGTATCTTGGATCTACTGTACCATTTGGTCCATACCACTCACTAACTGGTGTTGGGTCGCCAATAACAGTATATTCTCTGTTTGGATTAAAAAGACCGGCAGCTATTTCTACACTCCATTTTTTTTCCATAAAACCGATTCCCGCTGGATTATTTGCTGCAGAAAATGGATTGGTTAAAAATGAGACTCCTGCACCTGCCAAACCTTTGCTTTGAGTTCCTATTCCAGAACTAAAATAGCCATCAGTTGCAACGCTATCAATAGATATAAATATTAGAATAGAGAAAATAATAATATGTACTTTTTTCATAAGTTAAATAGTTAAGAAATATTAATTTTTACGTGAAATTAGTACTTCTTAGAGCCTCTATTTATGATGGAAATCGTCTCAAAAACTGACATTAAAAATCAATATTTCAGAATGATTGAAATAATAATATATCGTCTGAAAAGGTCAATAGCGGCTAAGTCGGGAGCTTTCTTGGCTAAGAATCCATGAGATTTAAAAGGTAATCAATGTCATGGTTTAAGGAGTTAATAAATATAATTTATTAGAATTGAAAATAGGCTAAGTATTTGATATAAAATAAATTATATACTTTTTTACGTCCCCCTTTCCGATACGATTTTTAATCTTAATATAGAGGAATGGCAACTTCACAAAGAGACGAATTAATAGAATCTTTTAAGAGATGATTCTGCTTGATTTGGAAAAATTAAAACTGCTCCAATAGCTTTATTCTTTCTTCAATCGGTGGATGAGTGGCAAACAAGCCCTGAAGGGACGCAAAAAAACCTACTTCCTTTTTTTCTCCCGGATTATCAATAAACATTTGAGCTACATCATGGCGTTTTACTGCTTCAATTCGTGGGTCTACCGAGATCTTTCTGAGAGCAGAAGCTAATGCCAAGGGTTTTTTTGTCAATTCAACAGCGCCTGCATCTGCTAAATATTCACGCTTTCGGGATAAGGCAAATCGAAATAGTACAGATAAAAAGTAACCGATCATGGCCAGGAATATAATGATGATCATTGCCTGCCCTTCCTTTCCTTTTTTTCGTCCGCCAAATCGAATCGATCGAAAGGCCATTTCTGATAAAAAAGCAAAAATACCCACGAAAATAATTGAGATGATCAGCAAGCGTACATCCTTGTTTTGAATATGGGTCAATTCATGTGCGATTACTCCTTCTAATTCTTCGTCATTCAGTTTATTAATGATCCCTCTGGATAAAGAGATAGAGTAGGTCTTTTCATTTAGTCCGCTCGCAAAAGCATTAAGTGAATCATCTTCTATTATATTCAATTTCGGAACTTTCATTCCCCTGGAAATACATAGATTTTCAGCTAAATTATAGACCCTAAGATTGTCTTTTCGTTGTAAGGATTTTGAACCCGTAGCGGATTTGATCATGGCATCATGCGAAGCCCATGCGATCAAAAACCAAACGGCCACAGCAATTAGCACAAAAGGACCAAATCGTAAAAAGGAGTCGTTTGCCTTCTCAATTTGGTATTCGTTTCCAAAAGAACTTAAAAAGAAAAAGAGCCAGGTTAATAATAATAACAAGACCGGAAAAGCCAATAGGAGTAAGGATGATTTTGTATTGTTACTCCGGATCTGTGATTGTAAACCTACGTACTTCAAAATTTGACTTCTGGCGGTGTATCCAGATCATCCCGTTGTCTATCGCCAAGATCAAAGAAAGGTTCTTTTATAAAACCAAACATTCCGGCGACGATATTCGATGGAAACATTTGTACAGAATTATTCAACTCTTTAGTAGCAGAATTGAAATAACGTCGAACTGAAGCCAGCTTGTTTTCTATATCCGCCATCTCTTCCTGCAATTGCAAAAAGTTGGTATTAGCTTTTAGATCTGGATAGGCTTCAACGGCAACATTAAACCCACCCAATGCAGATGTTAATTCTTTTTCAGCAAGGATCTTTGCGTCGATACCTTCCGCTTTGATAGCTCTCGAACGCGCTTCGGTTATTTTTGTTAGTACGCCTTCTTCATGTTGCATGTATCCTTTTACCGCATTTACTAATTGCGGGATCAGATCATGACGTTGCTTTAGTTGAACATCAATATCGGCAAATGCATTTTCTCTATTATTTCTCAGGCGAACAAGCTGATTGTACAAACTGATCAACCAAAAAACAATGATGGCAAAAATGACGAGTAAAATAATAGCTAATGACATGTTTTATGTTTTTATTAAAGGTACAAATTTGATCAAATTAAAAGCCTTTTATTTCAAAGTAAAGTATCTGTTCACTTTCTTTTTATAAGCAACATAATTTTCTCCATGTACGCTTTGTAAATAATCCTCTTCTTCTAAGATCATAAAGTGAAAGGTAATAACAAGGGCTAAATACAATGCAAATAAAATGATGGAAGGAAATATAAATAGATAACCTAAGATGAGAATGTCATAAGATAAAAAATATGGATTTCGGCTAAGTCTGTAAATTCCGGTGTTCACTAAGTCTGTCTTCTGGTCATATTTGATCCCGACTCTCCATGAATTTTTTATCGCATTTAAAGCGAGAAGACCTAAAACAAACCCGATTGAAACGAATAGAAGTCCGAGAATATTTCTAATAGGATATGCAGATAGATCAATTTCTAAAAGCCATTTTGAATTGAGGAGTGTAAGTCTGAGTAAAAGTATTAAGTAGATCAATATTGATAGCAGGATCGACATGCTGAGTTTGAACGATCTTCCTCTGATGGATTGCTTTTCAGATAAATAGGTTTTGATGTTTTTTACTGCAAAAGCTAGAATGAAAAAGACCAAAATGAGAATTAAATAAATTTTTTCAATTAGAATGGAATTCATTTTTGAGGTTTTCAAATTCTTTTTTCAAAGCAAAGGCTTTCAATTGCATCAATATATTGGCCATAGTTTGAAATTAGTAAATAGCCGCGCTTTTTATAAAGGGCAATGGCTTCAGGTTGATTAATACCGGTCTCCAGGATGCACTTTTTATAAGCCATTTCACTTGCCCATATTTCAAGTTCTCTTAAAACCTTACTTGCGATCCCTTTTCCTCGCGCAGCGAGAACGGTAAACATTCTTTTTAACTCCATCGTAGTGGAATCATATTCTTTTATCGCGCCACATGCAACAGGTACCTCATTTTCAAAAGCCATTACCACATATTTAATTTGATCGATCTTATTAAATTGAGAATAAAAAGAATGTGAATCTCCATCTCGTAATGCTAATTCAATATCCAAACTCTTTACAAGTTCAATAAAATCAGGATGCCCGGAATTTGTTCTTAATAGTCGAATCATTTTATTCTTATTTCCTCTATTTATTTAAGGTTTTTTATAATAATGAGCTGTCCTCTTAATGCCTTCTTCAATACTATACTTTGGAATGAAATTAAAATCATTTTTAGCTCGTTCAGATGTATAAGTGAAGTCGGTACAGGTATAAGCCACAGCAAAGCGACTAAATTTCACATCCACTCTTTTAATTGGTCGAATTAATAAAGCACCGAATTCGGTTAAACTCGCCAAAGGATAGGCCAACCATCTTGCCAGCCATAGGTTTTTAGGCCAGATTTTATGACCGGCCTCTAATACGATCTGATCGAAAAAAGAAAAGAAATTAGCGCCTGGTCCGTCCGTAATGAAATACACTTTACCTAAAATGTTTGCATTGTTTTGTAGCAAAGCGCTTCCTGCTAAAACATGTGCATGTGCCATATTACCGACATATACATGCTGGCATTTGGATTTCCCGTTTCCTAAACGGATATAAAAGCCACTTTTTGCCATGTCGATCAGTGGATCGATATGGTAGGGATCCGCTTCGCCATAGATATCAGATGGACGTAAAACACAGGTTTTAAGTTCCGGTCCATTCGAGGCGAGAATTAATTTTTCGCTAAGGACTTTACTTTCGCAATAAGAAGTAATGTATTCTTCTGGATATTCCTGGCTTTCATCAATATTCACCAATGCTTTGGCCGTATAAACAGCATCTAAAGAACTCGTATATATTAAATTATTTATTTTATTCTCGTAACAGGCCCGAACTACATTCTCTGTTCCCCCGAAATTTATAGATAAAACCTCTTTTTCATCCTTTGTTCCCCAATCGATAATGGCAGCCGAGTGGATCACAAGATCGACTCCTTTGCAAGCCTCATTAACATCTTCGTAGTTTTGAATGTCACCAAGATAAAAGCGAACGTTCTCTTTATATTTACCTTCAAATGCTTTTATATCCAACACTCGAATTTCTTTCACTTTTATAGCTGATCCGGGATCAAGTAATTCATTTACAATGGCTTTTCCTAAAAATCCGGAACCTCCTGTAACAAGAATAACATGATTTTTATCGCTAGCATTTTCCTTATTTTGATCCATGTTTAGATGTTGTTTTGTAAAAATAAGGTATATTTTAGCTTGTAAATGAGAAAAGAGATTTATTTGATCAGCGGTCTTCAAAATGAGACCTACGAGGGTTTTTCGGACCGTATCTTAGCTCTAGCTAAGGAAATTTCAGTCCGCGATGAGGTTCAACAACTAAAAGTAACCTTCACAAATAGTCCTCCTCCAAAAATTTCCGTCATTCCTTTTAAGAAAAAGAAAATAGCTTCTTTTTCACTTTATAAAATTTCGGAGAGACTGATCGATCTACTTGTTCAAAGTGATGGATTTATTGGAGCTTATTTTGTCGATGAAGTAGTTCCTGTGAACTATGAAAAGACCTGGAATGATCTGACTTTTACACCGGGTATTTGTCTCTTTACGCTTTTTAAACAAAAAGAAGGCATCAGTTATGATCAATTTATTGATACATGGCATAACAGCCACACTCCTTTGTCATTGAAAATTCACCCCTTATGGAATTATAACCGAAATGTCGTTAGTCAAAAATTAACTTCTACTACTTTTTCATGGGATGGGATCGTAGAGGAACAATTCAGAACGGTTTCGGAGTTGTTAAATCCGATTAAGTTTTTCGGAAATCCATTGATAATGCCTTATCGGATGTGGCAGGTATATTCTGATACCCAATCTTTTTTAGATTATAAAAGCATCGAGCCTTATTATGCAAATGAGCTCTTCATTAAAAGTTAGTTAAACATAATCATACATCTCCTTTATCACTTTGTTCGCCATTCGGCCGGCCATTTTTCGAGGTAGGAGTCGGGTTAGAATAAAATAATTGACCCGGTTCGAAAAGCCTGAGATAAAGAAGGCTCTTTTCCCCAATTTTTCTAAGGCTGTTTTTGCCACCTCGCTCGATTCCTGGAGTTGAGGTCTTATTGATCCGTATTTTGGTTTTGTATTGATGTAGGTTTGACTTAAAGTAGCTCCTGCTATACAGGCCGATACATCGATTCCATAAGGTTTTAATTCATGATGAAGCGCTTCCGCTAAATTCCATGTGAAGGCTTTGGAAGCGGCATAAGGCGCGATATATTGCAAACCGAGTAATCCGGCAAGAGATGACATTAACAGTATTCCTCCGCCCTCATTCTTCGCTTTTAAATAATTAGAAAAGGAATGGACTAATCTTAAAGGAGAGGCTATATTAACTTGTAAATAGCGTTCCAGATCTGCGCTGCTATGCTCTGAAAATTGTTTGATCAAACTAAATGCAGCGTTGTAAATAAGTAATCTGCACTTTAGGTCGGCGATCTCATCGATGGCTTTTACTGAAGTTTCCGGATCGATCAGATCGTGATGAAGGCTTTTAACTTGAATTCCGAAATCTAGTTTTAATTTTTCGCCCAAAGCTAGTAAAGTGGATTCGTTTTTATCGAGCATTAAAAGATTAAAGCCCAAAGAAGCGAGCTGAATTGAGAATGCTTCACCAATTCCTTCCGCAGCCCCAATAACCAGAGCCCAATCCCCGTATTTGTTTTTCAGTTCCTTCATCTGTATTATAAAAAATTATCCTATTTTTATTTCTCACCCTTTTCTTAATTGAAAAGTATATAATTATCCTGTTCGATGCAGAAATTACTCTTTATTTTCTTATCTATTTTAAGCGCTTTCAGGAAATTCGGACTTTTTATTAGTGGTAAAAAGGAGGCTGATATTCAGGAACAAAGGATCGTTTCTGGCAAGGCCTGGGAAGATTATTGTGATCAACTTAAATTAGCCGGAGCAGTTTTAAAATATCCCGGGACACCTCAGGATGCTTTTCAACAGGCAGAAGGAATTCGTTATTTAACCCGACTTACCCGAGCAGGCCTTGAAGCCTATGTTGAATATAATGATCCAAGCTTTCCAGTTTTAAGAAGAATGGTTCATGAAACCGTGAAATTGGGCGCCGATAATCCGGATAACTACTATTTTAATACTCAGATCGATGGAAAATTCGAATATCGAATTCGAGGTAAAAGAAACAGTGTTCATTACATTGGTTTCTTTACTCAAAACGGGAGCTATGGAAGTACGGGCGGACTCGCAGCATGTGGTGTTTTGCAAGGAGCGGATCTAGTTCTCGAAGAGGATGGCAGTTTTGAAATTATATTGAGCAAAGAAAAAACCGGAAGGAATTGGTTGAAGATCGAAGCGGAGTCTTCTTTGCTAATGGTTAGACAAACTTTTTTACATCGAGATACTGAAATTCCGGCGGAACTTGAGGTCGAAAATTTAAGCGGAAATAAAACACCGGCTCCATTGAGTCCCCAGCGATTGGAAGAGGGTTTGAAAATGGCAGCGATGTTCGTTGCAGGTGCTCCTTTATTATTTGCCAGATGGGCAAAGGGATTTCAAAAGCATGTTAATTCATTACCGCAATTCGATCCCACAGTATCGAATGCTGCCGGTGGAGATGCCGATATTATTTATTATCATAGTTATTGGAAGCTAAATGAAAATGAAGCTTTGAGGATTAAAGTAGTACCTCCAGACTGCGATACCTGGAATTTCCAATTGAATAATTACTGGATGGAATCTTTGGATTACCGCTATTTTACCATTTGTATTAATAAAGGAAATGCTCATTTTGAAGAAGATGGAAGCGTGATTATCATTGTTTCTCATAAGGATCCGGGGGCTAAGAATTGGATCAAAACCTGTCAGCATTTTGAAGGAACCATGTGTTGGAGATGGTATCGATTAGCTAAAGGAGAAAAAGCAATCGAGCCACAATGTGAGGTGATCGATCTAAAGAGCTTGAATTAATAATGGGGAAGAAACGAATCGAATCCGCTAATTTTAATCAAAAACCATTCTGGTTTAATGCCCTAAATGGAATTTGGAAAAGCACCTACGCTTTGGGTACTGAAGTGAAATTGGATAAGGATGCATTGATAAAAGCGGCAAGAAAGGAATGTAATTTAAGCGATCTCGGATCTGATTTTTGGGATGAACCTCTTGATAAACTTTTATATTCAGTAAATAATGAAGCGCAATTGCATCCGGTCGGTCGCTTTATTACAAAAAAACGTCTGGTAAATTTATTAAGTGTTCGATTGCGTGCTGAAGATTATTTTAAAAAGTATCCTGAAATTCTGGAACAGGAAATTTATCCGGTTACGGTTATTTTAGGATTACAACGTACGGGAACGACCAAGCTACAACGTTTACTCGCATCGGATCCTGATTGCAGAGCAATTCGAAGTTGGGAAGCATTAAACCCTTCTCCTATTAAAGGAGATGATCATACAGGTTTTGAGCGTATAAAATTTGCTAAAATGAGTGAAAATGCATTGAAATATATGTCGCCCGGATTTTTCGCTATTCATCCAGTAGAGCATTTAGCGCCAGAAGAAGATGTTTTGCTTTTAGATGTTTCTTTTTTAAGTACAACTGCTGAAGCCACGATGCATGTTCCTTCCTATGCTTCATGGTTGGAAACCATCGATCAGTCTTCTGCTTATGCTTATTCAGCTAAGCTTATGAAATTTTTACAGTGGCAGCAACCTGCAAAGAAATGGGTATTGAAAACACCGCACCATTTGGAATTCCCTGATCTGGCATTGAAACATTTTGGGGATGTCCAATTTGTATGGACGCATCGAAATGTACAGGAAGCCATTCCATCTTTTTTGAGTATGGTTGCTTATTCGAGGGTGTTATTCAGTAATAAAGTGGATGCGAATAATGTGGCGGAACATTGGGTAAGGAAGATTTCCTATATGCTGACCAAAGCCATGAATTTTAGAATGGATCCAATAAATAATGAAAAATTTATTGACGTTTCATATCAAGAACTGGTTGAGGATAGTCAGGCAGTTCTTACTAAGATCTATGCCCATCATGGGGAAAAAATAAGTCCTGAATTAGCGAATGTTTTTAAACAAACAGAGGCAAATAGTCCAAAAGGTAAGTATGGTGCCCATCATTATGATCTAAAAGATTTTGGAATTGATGAAGCATTTATTCGATCCCATACTTCTGCCTATCAAAATTACCAGCAAGGTCTTTTAATACATTAAATAAATGGAGAGTAATAAAAATTTTAATAGTCCTTTAAAAGCAACTTTAACGGGTATTTCGAGCTTATTTAAGAAGGGAGAACGTATTGAAGCGCTTTCTGAAAACGACCGGCTTGAAGGTAAAAAAGTAATCATTACAGGCTCGAGTTCAGGATTGGGTTTAGCTAGTGCAAAACAGATCGCTAAACTTGGAGCTGAAGTGATAATGGCTGTGAGAAGTGGCATTCCGGAAAAAGGGTTAGAGGTAGAAAAGGCAAGTGGTTCTGATAAAGTAAGGATGAATTACGTTGATCTATCAGAATTCGAATCCATTAAAAAATTTGTAACAGAGATCAAAGAACAATATGGAAAAATCGATGTGATCATTTGCAATGCGGGTATGGTTGCGAGTAAGGCGAGAAAAACAAACAGCGGTTTAGAAGAAATGTTCATGGTCAATTATTTATCGACTTATTATTTAATTCGATTGATGTTGGAGCAAAAATTATTTAATGAAGAAGGTTTGACTCTACCAAGAATCGTGATCGTGAATTCCGAAAGCCATCGAGATCCGAAAGCGTTTAATTGGGATGCTTTTGGGAAATTTGAGCCTTATACTATGGCTAAAACGGTGCAGCTTTATGGGTATTATAAATTGCTATTGGCTTCATTTGCGAGAGAATTATCAAGAAGATTGAATCAGGAGAGGGTAGGTCTTTCGGTATTCGCTTTATGTCCCGGACCTGTAAATTCTAATATAGCACGAGAGGCGCCTTCCATATTCAAGCCCTTGTTAAGTCTAGTATTTGGGATCTTTTTCAGTTCACCATTAAAGGCGAGTGAACCTGTTGTGTATTTTGCAAGCTCAAAGGAAGTAGAAGGAAAAGACTTTGATTATTTGTTTTTAATGCAGCGAAAAGAGTTGGCCGAATTAGCAGATGATGAAGTGAATGCTAAAAAATTATGGAAAATTTCTGAAGAGTTGATTAAAAAACAGGGAGTTCAAATTTAATTTCTATTAAAAAATAATGTTCAAATAAGTAGTTATAAAATTTCCTTTTTACTCCCTTTTAATTGTAGGACAATAAATAGTATCTTTAAATAAAATAACACTTAAATAAAATAACGCGTATGAAAAAATCACTACTCTTATCAATGTTTGCAGTTTTAATTTCATTTGGAGCGAATGCCCAAACACCACTTACTCAGGCAGTAGATTTTGATGTAACTTTTACTGATGGAGAAACTTTTAACTTGTTCGATAAATTGGATGAAGGCAAATATGTTGTGATCGATTTCTTTTTTACAACATGTGGTCCTTGCCAGATAAATCAACCTTCTTATACCGAAACCTTTCAAAATTTTGGTTGTAATACAGGAGCTATGTTTTTCCTTTCTGTCGAAAACACCGTAGGGGATGAGTTAACCATCGCGTACGAAGAAACTTATGCAGGGGAGAATGCTCCACCGGCCGCATCCGGATTAGATGGAGGCGGAGTTGCTGTTGCCAGCGCTTATGGTATCGGAGCTTTTCCAACCTTTATTTTAATTGGTCCTGATGGAACGATATTGGAACAAGATATGTGGCCATTAACAAATGGTGCTGCAACTTTCACTACTTATTTTAATTCTCACGGTTTGGAATTAGAATCCTGCGCAGTAGGTATTGAGGAAATGAATTCTAATGCAGACTTTACTATTTATCCAAATCCTGCTTCAAGTCATTCAACTATTGATCTTTCAGGATTTAATGGTCAGGTTACGATTAAGATATTTGATGTTCTTGGAAAGGAATTAAGCTCTATAGTAGCAACTAATGAAATTGAAGTTCTCGATCTTTCAGAATTGAATAGCGGAAACTATATCGTGAAAGTTTCCAGTGATAATGTGGAAGTAACAAAAAGGATCAGTGTCCTCAAATAGTACTTATAATTTGAAATGAGAAAAGGGCGTTTTTTAACGCCTTTTTTTATGAATCAATTTTATCATCTGGAAAATGGAAAATGATTTTGATCTTAAAAGCTTAACATACTTTTACATCATTGCATTGCATTATGTCGATTGCTTTTTTACTTTTACTCCACTATATGGAACGAAGCATTAAAATAATTTTTTCATTTCTGATAATCTTTTTTCTCATTGGGGGAGAGGGTTTAATGGCTCAGGGAGTCGTTAATAGCGACTATTTTGAGAATGATTCGATTTCTCAACCATTTGAACAAATGGAGCAATTTGAATTGTTCGTGCCAAAAGTTAAGCTTCAATTAGGCTCTTCATTTTCGACTTTTGGTTCTGGTTATTCTGGATTTTCGAGTTATGTTGCTCCGGAGGTCTCGATGCCTGTGTCTAAGAAACTTACAATGAGTTTTGGGATGGGATATTCAAGTATGTTTTTTAATACTCCATTAGAATCCACCATTCAATCCAATTCTACTTCTTATGGGAATCTTTTTGTTTCAGGTAGTTATCAGGTGAATGAAAAACTTGTTATAAGCGGAACGGCATATAAGACCTTTTTACTAAATACTTCACCGGAATCAAAGTCACTAAATTCACAATTTTACGACTTCAGCAATCAGGGAGTATTGTTTGGCGCAGAGTATAAGGTAAATGAAAATTTCAGAATTGGGGTAAGTGTTGAATATAGAGAGCAAAATCATCCTTCATTTTATCAGGGGAATTCCTTGTATCAGGGGAATTCTAATTTAATGAGCAGCCCATTTCGACCGACTATGTTTGGACCTAGTTATTAGATTTTTTTAAATATTTTAATCTTTTATTGTTAAATCCAGATATTAGTTGAACATAAAAAAATCGACCTTACTAATTAAAAGAAATCTTATCAATTAAGGTTAAATCACATTTTTTTAACCACAATGACACAAAGGATGCTCAAAGTTCACAATGAAAATCTAAAAGTTATAATAATTGCTTTTAAAGAAAAAATTTAGTGACCTCAGTGCCTACTTTGTCTCTTTGTAGTTATTTTTTAAAGTTATTTTTTGACAAATTTTAAAAAATCGATCAACACAGCTAGCAACATACTTATCTCATCAACTTTAATCCTCTTCAATTCCACTACTCCCAGTCGGAGAAAATAAAAAATCGGTTGGATTATCAATGTCATATAAGTATTGATAGCCCCTTGTCTCTTTTGTACAAAAAGGTTCTAATAATTGAATCATTTTTTCAAAAGTCTCAAGCGTCAGATCGCAATAAAAGGTTTTATTATTTGATGTGCTGATGCCCTCATCTTCCTTCCACAGGCGCAGTACCAGATTGCAATTTACGACCTCGATAAAATCGAGATCCATAAGATTTAATCCTGTTTTATTGCTAATTATTGTGTCTATTATAGCTTGGCGAAACTTAATGGCCAGTGCTTTATCGAAATCATAAAGACGAATTATATTTTCTCCAAATTCATTGAAGCTATGGATATAATCAAGTTTCATTTTTCGATCGGTCACTGGTATTATTTTTTGCATTAGCTTTTCAGTTAAGTTGATAAGAGATTTAGGTAATGCTCGAACGAGATCTGGTATTAAACCATTTGCTTCTTAGCCATAGGATAAAAAGGATTAAAATAATACTCCAGCTTAGCGTGGTGAAAATTCCCTTTAGCTGAGTAGCTATGCTCGCTATTTTGATAATTTCGGATGATTCTTCCACTGGATTTGAGATCATTCTCCAAATCAGTATATTTTCAATATAGTCAATGAACATTGCGATAAAAGGCAAAATGAACAAATAAGAATAGAGGAGATTTGCTTTTAATTTTATCAATTTGGAAAGACGAATAATTAAGGTGCTTAACAAGAGAGCTAGCAAGAAAGGGTATACTACATCAAGTAGAAATAATTGAGGAAATATATAGAGATCGATGGTTGATTGATCCAAATTTTGAATCATACTTATCGCTTCTGCCTGCGTATAACCAAATGGTTTTAAATCAAATGCTTCTGTACCTAATTTATCATTGATCCGTGGAAAAGTAAACAGCATCATCAAAAGTAAGGCCGCATGGGCAAGAATAAATAAAATGAGTATTCCAGATTTTGATGCTAATCGTTCTAAAATACCATATAAATTCTTTAGAATCATTGATTTATCAATTTTCTAATATGGTAAACGACATGATCTAAAATTAAAAACCATTAATTTTCTACTTGTCCGTCTTCTTCGAATTCTTCTGGTTGTGCAACCTGCATTGAATTTGCCATGTCTCTTACGCAAAAATATTTACCATCTTTATTAACGAAGAAACTCATATAGTGGCCCTTTTGTAACAATGTACCTGTTGAATCGACAAGCTTATGTTCTCCGATCTCTGCAATATGTTTACCGTCATCTGTTATATAAATTTCCAAGGTAGTAAAAGTGATTTTTCCTCCTTCCGGGAAGTCGAATAATTCATCTTCTATATGCTTTTTTATAGCTGCTTTACCAACGATTGGTTCTTGAGCAGAAAAATAACTGATTGCATCTTCAGCATAATAGCTTAAAGAATCGGCATTTCTATTATTGAAAACTAAAGCAAAATCATCTTCGATAGATTGAATTTCAGCTTTTATTTGTTCTTTATCAATTTTTATTTCTTCCTCTTTTTGATTACATCCAATAAATGAAACCAAGGTAAATCCAAACATTAATCCAGTTAAAAACTTATTTTTCATCATTCTATTTTGATTAGTTTATTTGATATTTTGATTTGAATACCAAAAGGTAAATTTAGTACAAATAAAAAGGTAATTCTCTTTTTAGGGAAGAGAATTTACTCTAGCTGAGTTAACTACTTCACAAATTATTATTTGTTTTTAAAATGAAAAAGTAAATCAATCTATTTACTTTGGCGCAGGATTATTAAAAATACAAAAGACAGAAATAGGTATTTCTTAGTAATTTAGCAACGAACTTTAATTCAAATCGGAGAACGGCATGTCAAAAAAAATTAAAAACATTGGATTCGTATTTTTTTTAATTCTAGCAAGTTTCTTAGCACTTCCTGTATTTTCGCAATCGGAGACTGAAGAAGAATTATTGGGTTTACCAGGTGATAACTTGGATCTTTATGCCGTTTTAGATCTTTTCCAGAAATCAAAGACGATTGAAGAATTTCAAGAAACATTAAATGCAAAAGAAACCGGAATCAACAACTTGGATCTAAATCTTGATGGGAATGTTGATTTCATTAAAGTGGTAACACAGCAGAAAGACGATGATTTTACTTTTATTCTTCAAGATGATGTATCAGAAGATGAAACACAAGACATTGCTGTCATTTTATTATCAAAAGATAAGGATGCAAATCTGACTTTACAAATTGTAGGAGACGAAGCATTGTACGGTAAAGACTTTGTCGTTGAGCCGGCACCTGTTGTACCTGCAGTTACTCCCAATCCCGCCTATACAGGAAACGATCCAGTTGCACCGAGTTCAACTCCCACAGTAGTAGTTGTGGAATCTGCGCCAATTGTACAGTATGTGTATTCGCCCGTATATGTACCTTATTACCCCCCTTATTATTATGGTTATTATCCACCCTATTTTTTCGCATTTTCAGTAATGGCGGTGTCAGTTTATCGTCATAACAATTATTATTATCATTCTGGTCGTTATCATGGAGGCTATGGGCATACTACAATAGTGGTTCATAATCACAATACCTATAATAATTACCATAGTACCAGATCTACTTCAAATACGGTAAACCGTAATAATGTGGGAGGAAAATACAATAATGGGAATAGGCCTTCAAATGGGAGTTCTGCTAAACCTGCAAACCGCCCTTCAAAACCATCATCCTCAACTCGTCCCTCAAAGCCGTCAGCCTCAACTCGTCCAGCTCCTTCAGCTCGACCGTCAAACTCAACTCGTCCGTCAACCTCAACTCGACCGTCAACCTCAACTCGCCCAGCTCCTTCAACTCGTCCGGCAACAAATAAATCAAATGTTGGAGGTCGTGCCGGAGGAAGTAATAACATGGGTGGTGGCGGCCGATCCGGAGCACCTGCCAATCGTGGTGGAAGAAGATAATTAGTCTACTTAACGGATGTCGGTTTATTCTATTTTCACCACTATTCTTCGCTGAAAATTTTCAATAAATTTATTGACTTAATTGAGGATTGAAAATTAAAAATCCCCTTCATTAAGGGAATTATTCACGTGTTTTTTGTAAATAAAAATGGTAGTTAATTCTGTTTTATAAAAAAAAATGGATAGATAGCATAGCTACGCTTTTTTGTAATATTTCTAAATACTAGTAACTAATAAATAAGATGTTAAAATCTAATTAGATTAAGAGATTGCAAAATCTAATATTAATCAAGGAGAAATTGATTTTCAAGTAGTTAATTCTGCTGTTTATCCATTTATTAATTCAAATCAAGATTAAATTTTCTTCAAGATTTAGGTGTTTTGTGAGCAGATTTATTATATTTATCCTAATAACGACAATTAATCGACCAAAAAGCTTTACTAACTTATTAACTAATAATTTAGACCTATGAAGAGTGTTAAACCATTTCTGTGGATTTCCTTGTTCTTTTTATTTTTTTCCGGACAAATTAACAGTATTGTTGCCCAACAAGACTGTGAATTAAATCAAACAATGGGTCAGGGGTATACTACATCCATTTCTTCTGTAATCGATAATGGAGATGATAGTTACACAATAGAACTTATCGTTGAAAATGATGGGTGTTCCGGTTGTAAAAAATTGAATAGTTATACTGTAGAGGCAGATCTCGGAACCTATTCAGATATTTCAGTTCAACTTCTTTCAGGGAATTTTACCTATGCGAACATCGATTTAGGTCCGAGCTTTGGAAACGACCCCATCCAAGGTTTTAGAATCAATAATACCAATGGTATGGGTAACGGGCAAGCTGCATCTTTTTCGATTACCTATACACTTACAGGTGCTTTGCAGGATCAACAAGTGAAAGCGAAAGCCTCTAACGCTGCATTGATAGAAAGTTTTGCGGTTGCCGATTTTCAAGAGGTATACGACTGCCTGAACCCAGAGGCAAACATTTTACCTTATTACACTCCTTTAGAAGATGGTAAATCCTATGATATTATTGGCTCTGAACTTACCTCTTTATACTCAACTTATTTGCTGAATGGGACCATTATCTCTGATGATATCTTTCAAATTGTTGGAAGTAGTGTCGTGATTTCTATTGTAACACAGCCCCTTCAATATGAAAATGCCTTAAATTTATTGGACTTACCAGAGTATGGCTTAATTCAAGCAATAGGTAATCCTAATAATAATATCATTAGTGGTGTTTTTCCTATTGAAAACCTCCTTTTGTTAAATGATCTTCCAACCTTACTCGTGTCTGCCAGTCCGGTTTACTCTGCTCTTGGAAATGCCGGGTTAATTACTAGTCAGGGCGATACTTCTCTTCGTTCTAATATTGCTAGGAATGTTTTTGGAGTTAACGGACAAGGGATTAAGATTGGGGTGCTTTCTGATAGTTACAATACTGTACAAGGTAATCCAGCCGGTGATGATGTTTTAAAAGGGGACCTTCCCGGTACTGATAATCCCAACTTTTCTACCCCGGTAGATGTATTGAGCGATTATCCTTATGGCACACGTTCTGATGAGGGAAGGGCAATGCTCCAGATCGTCCATGATATAGCACCTGGTTCTGATCTCGCTTTTAGAACCGGCTTTTTGGGACCTGTCGATTTTGCCGCTGGAATTCATGAACTTCAACAAGCCGGATGCGATATTATTGTCGATGATATTACATACATATCTGAGCCTTTTTTTAGAGATGGGGTTGTTGCTCAGGCAGTAGATGACGTAACATCACTTGGGGTAGCCTATTTCACGGCTGCCGGTAATTTCGGTACTAAATCTTGGCAGGGCAGTTTTAACCCAACAGTCGCTCCAATTGGCGTAACGGGTGAAGCGCAAAACTTCGCTGCAGGTGAGGGAGGAAATGATATATTTCAGGAAATTACACTTTATGAAGGGAAATATACGGTGGTGCTTCAGTGGGACGATGGGACCATTGGAAATTCTACCAACTCAGATTTCGATATTTATATTGCGAATGAAGTGGGGAATACCCTCTTCGGATTCAATCGTGTAAATATCGGTGGTCCTGCAATAGAGGTTCTTCCATTTACCGTTGTTGCCGATTCTGTACTTTCTAATTTTCTAATTATCCGTGAGTCAGGATCCGGACCGGTTCAACTTAAATACATCATCTATCGAGGTGATCTTAAGATTAATGAATACGCTAGCCCAGGAGCCTCAACAATAACCGGACAAGCCAATGCTGAAGGAGCAATGACAGTGGGTGCAGTTCTTTATAGCAATACACCGGAATACAGTGGATTAGCTCCAACTGTAGCTTCATTTTCTTCGAGAGGAGGTACACCTGTTAATGGAATCTTACGTAATAAACCTGAATTTTGTGCTCCTAATGGGGTCAACACTTCTGTTGATCTGGGTGGAGTGAATATTGACGGGGATCTTTTTCCTAATTTCTTCGGTACTTCTGCAGCGGCCCCTCATGCCGCAGGAGTTGCGGCTCTCATTTTACAAGCCCGACAAAAATACTATGAGGATGACCTTTCCCCTGAGCAACTTAAAGTAATACTACAAAGTACTTCTTTAGATATGGGAGTCCCAGGGCCTGATTATGCTTCTGGCGCAGGTTTTATTTTAGCCGATTCGGCGCTCCAAAGCCTTGCCAATCCTATTCCACAAATCGATGGAATATATTATGATACTACGCTTACTCCTGGTTATGACACCTTGTGGATTACCGTATATGGTCAGTATCTTAACGACGAATCTTCAATCTGGTTTAATGGAGCGCCTCTTGAAGGGGGTGAGACTGTGTTGCAAGGCGATACTGCTATATCAACTCTTATCCCTGAATTTGATGAGCTTTTTCCAGAGATACAGGTTTACAATCCTCCAATGGAAGGTACGAATGGACTGGATGGTGGACTATCTAATCCACTCTATTTTTCAACTATGCAGACCATCTTGGTTAATGTAGATAATAAATCCAAAAAGTATGGAGAAGTTTTACCTCAATTCACTGCAAATTATTCTTTAGAAAGTCTTGAAAATAGCCTCGGTCTTGAAGAGGCAGGATTAACTCAAGCGGAACTTGATAGAATTTATGGAATATCCTTGACCACCATCGCAAATACTTTGAGCAATGTTGGTTTATGGGCAATCGAAGCTGATCTTAATGATCCTTTAAGCCCCAATAGCAATATTTCGGCAATAGATTCTCTTGATATTTCTATATTACAAAGGTTCAATATTGTTTTCAGAAAAGGTTTATTGACAATTTCTCCCCTAGAATTAACGATTATTCCAAATGACACAACTTTTATCTATAGTGATACTTTAATAGGGTTTTCTTTCAATTATATCTTCAACAATGGCATTGGGGGA
Source organism: Flavobacteriales bacterium (assembly GCA_024641785.1). Taxonomy (GTDB): domain Bacteria; phylum Bacteroidota; class Bacteroidia; order Flavobacteriales_D; family JAHECK01; genus JAHECK01. The sequence continues at coordinate 21,957 of JAHECK010000030.1, forward strand.
AATATCAATATTAACGATGCAGATAGCCTGCAAATTGAAGAAGCCATTAGGAATGCGCATGCCACTGCTTTGGTAAATGCTACTGCTTTGGTAAATAGAACGGCATTAGTAAATGCGACCGCTTTGGTAAACGAATTAGGCGAACAATTATTGAATGAAACTCTATTGACCAATAAAAGCGTAATGATTTCACAAGAAGTCTCAACAAATCATGCTACAGCACTTGTAAATGGAGAATTAATAGATCCCCAAGAACTCTATAATCTAACAGAAAACGGCATATCAAATTTGGTGAGCAGAACTGCACTGGTAAATAGAACTGCCTTGGTTAATGCTACTGCTTTGGTAAATGCCACTGCTTTGGTAAATACGCTTGACTCAGCAGGAAATGTAATAAATGCCACTGCCTTGGTAAATGCCACTGCTTTGGTAAATAGAACAGCATTGGTAAATAGTACTGACTCAGGTCTTGTAGATGCCACTGCCTTGGTAAATGGTTCAGGACTGATTAATACCACAACATTCAATGCGGATAATAATAAAGATGTAATCGTGATATTGGGTGAAGGTGATGTGAAAATCTTATCCGGTGATTCTATAGGAGAAGTTATTCTGGAGTCAAGAAACCTGATTACTGGCGAAACGGTAGGTACACATTTCTTGTTACCCGGATCATGGGTTTCAAATAACTTCAATGTATCATACGGTTTAGGAAATATTACCATTGTGCCTGCTAATGCGGAAATAGAAATTGATCAGGAAAGTCTAATGCAAACCTATGATGGAAGCCCAAAAACAATTAGCCTTTCTATTTTACCAGAAGGAGTTGCTTATAGTGTTACTTATAATGGTGATACTATTCCTCCGGTAAATGCAGGAACCTATAATGTGGAGGTACTTGTTACCGATGCCAATTATGTTGGAAGTGCAAGTGCATCATTTATAATTAACCCAGCCCTTGCCGAAATCCTATTTGATGCCGTAAGTCTGGAACAAGTATATGACGGTTCACCTAAATCTGTGATCGCTTCTACCATTCCTGAAGGTGTAGAGATCAGTATTAGCTATGATGGTGCTTCAACTCTGCCTATAAATGCTTCTTCTTATACTGTAGAAGCTACGGTAATCGATCCGAACTATGTTGGCTCTGCTAGTGATATTTTAGTTATTAGTCCAGCGCTTGCAGAGATCTTGTTCGATGCTAATAGTCTGGAACAAGTATATGACGGTTCACCTAAATCGGTGATCGCATCTACGCTACCAGAAGGAGTTGAGATCAGTATTAGCTATGATGGCGCTTCGACTCTGCCTATAGATGCTTCTTCCTATACTGTCGAAGCTACGGTAATCGATCCGAACTATGTTGGCTCTGCTAGTGATATTTTAGTTATTAGTCCAGCGCTTGCAGAGATCTTGTTCGATGCTAATAGTCTGGAACAAGTATATGACGGTTCACCTAAATCGGTGATCGCATCTACGCTGCCAGAAGGAGTTGAGATCAGTATTAGCTATGATGGTGCTTCAACTCTACCTATTGATGCTTCTTCTTATACTGTAGAAGCTACGGTAATCGATCCGAACTATGTTGGCTCTGCTAATGATATTTTAATTATTAGTCCAGCGCTCGCAGAGATCTTGTTCGATGCTAATAGTCTGGAACAAGTATATGACGGTTCACCTAAATCGGTGATCGCATCTACGCTGCCAGAAGGAGTTGAGATCACTATAACATATAACGGAAGTGAAACCTTACCAATAGCTGCAGGTTCTTATGAAATAGAAGCAACAGTGATCGATCCGAATTATTTTGGATATTCTAATGGTACTTTGCTAGTCAACCAAGCTATTGCCGAGGTGATAATTGATCCTGCCAGCCTTGAACAGGTATATAATGGTTTTGAAAGATCAGTTCTTGTAACAACATTACCCGAAGGTTTAGAAGTCATCATTACTTATGACGATGATATTTTATTACCTATAAATGTTAATTCCTATGCCGTAGTGGCGACTGTGAACGATCCTAATTATCTCGGGTCTGCCAGTGGTCTTTTGGTTGTTGTTCCTGCTGTTGCAGAGATCATTTTCGATTCAGAAAGCCTAAATCAATTATATGATGGAAATCCCAAATCAGTGAATGTTTCCACCCTTCCTTCCGGATTGGATTTCAGTATCACTTATGATGAAAATTCAGCATTACCTTTTGAAGCAGGATCATATGCTGTTGAGGTTATTATTAATGAATCAAATTATGAAGGAATAAACAATGCAACGATGCTAATAGATCCCGCTATTGTTACTATTTCTACGGGTATTTATTACATCAACGAAGGCGATGAATTACCTGAATTTGAAGCAAGCTTTAATGGCTTTATCAACGATGATGAATCGGTATTAACCTCGCTTAATTTTGAATTGAGTCCTAGTTATGATGGTGACCCGGGGACCTATGAGATCATTGCTTTAGCAACGGCTCCTAACTATAGTTTTATATCTGTTAATGGAACATTTTACGTCAACCCATCAGGTCCGTCAACGAAGCAAGTGAAGCCAAATTTCATATGTTTTGAAGAGCTAGCAGAACCCGATGCTGACGGACATCTCTTTATCGCTTATTTCGACTATACAAATAATAACCAGACTGATGTTTATGTTCCAATTGGACCTAATAATAACGTTACAGGAGGATCGTACAATAATAGCGATCAACCGGAGCTTTTCTTAGCGGGCGGAGGCTCATTTGCAATGCCTTTTGACGGCGAAGCGATAACCTGGCAAGTAACAAGTAATAAGAAAAATGGTACAAGTGGGTCTATCCCAGCTAATTCATCGAACAGTCCTTGTAACAAATCCTTTGAGGATAGTGGTTCTGATTCGGAAGCTGATAATAGCAGTGTTTTAGTATATCCTAACCCTTCATCGGGAAAGGTTTACATGCAGTTTAGCGGAAAGATCCCCTCAATTAATACTATTGAAGTATATGATAACCTAGGAAGAAAATGTGACGTTGGATCCTATAACAATGATAGACAAGTGGAGATAGATCTTACAGGTTTCAATAAAGGTTTATACTTTATCAGGATAATCACCGAGAAAGGAATAGATTCCTATCATGTAATTATAGAATAGATTTGATTGTTTTGAGTATGAAATAAATGTAAATTAGGGGCTTACCTTTAATTTTAAAGGAGAACCAAAGTAGATGGTTGTCATTTATTAAAAATTATTGATTAAAAGTTGTAAGCAGCATTACTAATTGCTGCTTACAACTTTTATATATGAATACCGGGATTAGCAAAATGCGAAAAACTCTAATAGTATTTATTTTTATTTGGGGTATTTTACCATCTTATGGTCAAGATAATTCAATTGACAGTTTGCGTGCGGTCCTTGAGCATCAGCAACCTGATTCTTCCAGAGTTACAACCTTAATTGAACTAAGTAGTAAATACTATAGGATCTATCCTGAGGAAGCCAGACGCATCGCTACAGAGGCTGTTGAACTTGCTCAAAACAGCAATTATAAAAGTGGGCTTGCCTATGCATATAAGGCAGTTGGAATGAGTTATTATTTTCAAGGTAATTGGATTGATGCACTAGTGCAATGGAAATTAGCCCTAAATGTTTTTGAATCTATAAACGATTTAAATGGAGTTTCAAACATGCTGAACAATCTTGGAGCTGTCCATTTCAACGGTGGCGATGATGAAGCGGCTTTGGGATATTATCTTCAATCACTTGCAGTAGCAGAAGAAACCCAAGATACATTGAGGACTGTTACTGCCTTGGTGAATATAGGGTCGGTTTACTCAAATAAAAAGTCGAGCCGAAATCTTGCTATTCAATATTATCTGAGGGCGCTGCCATTGAGTATACAGCTTGGCGATTTTGACGCCATAGGGACATGTGCTGTAAATATGGGTGAGATTTATATTACTGATACGAATAGAACTGATTCGGCTTTGTATTATTTTGAAACTGCACTTAATGCTTATGAGAAATCTGCTACAGGAAATATTGCCTATGCAATGAAGAGTATTGGAAGCGCATATGCCATTAAGAAGGATTTTGAAAAAGCGATAAAATATCAAAAGGATGCCTATAAACTTGCCTCAAGTATTGATGCCCGCCTAGAGATGGCTCAATCACTGCTTAGTTTGGCAATTACTTATGAACTTAAGGGCGATGTGCCAAAGGCAATATCTACATATAATCAAGCGAAAGAACTAAGTATTGAAATTGGAGCCCTTTACGAAGTGCAGGATGCATATAAAGGACTCGCATTAGGCTATTCTAATATTTCAGATTTTAAGCAGGCTTATACCTACCAGAACTTATTTTCAGACCTAAAGGATACTTTGTATAATGCTGAGATGGATAAAAAACTACAAGCCCAAACTCTCAGTTATGAATTGGATAGGAAGCAAGGCCAGATATCGCTGCTGGAAAAAGATCAGGAATTAAAAGCAGTTGAACTCAAGCGACAAAAAGCCATCAGAAACGGTACTGCCGTTTTTGGGATTCTTCTTCTGGTGCTTATTGGAGGTCTATTCAATCGTTACAGATACATGAAATCTACCAAAAGGATTATTGAAGCGGAAAAAGAACGATCTGATGGTCTACTTTTGAATATTCTTCCTCATGAAACGGCAGAAGAGTTAAAAAGCAAGGGAAGTGCAACTCCGAAATATTACGAAAAGGTATCTGTATTATTCACAGATTTCAAAGGATTCACTACGATTGCAGAAAAACTATCTCCTCAGGAATTGGTCGAAGAACTCAATCAGTGTTTTATAGCATTTGATGAGATCATGAACAAATACAATATTGAGAAGATTAAAACAATCGGGGATTCTTACATGTGCGCGGGAGGAATTCCTACCATAAAAGACGATAACCCTTTCGACGTTGTAAGGGCTGCACTCGAGATTAGAGATTTCATGGAAAGTTTAAGGGCCGAAAGAGAAACTGAAGGAAAAGATTTTTGGGAACTCCGTATTGGTATTCATACAGGTCCGGTAATAGCCGGGGTAGTTGGAAAGAATAAATTTGCTTATGACATTTGGGGTGATACTGTTAACACTGCAAGTAGAATGGAGTCGAGTGGAATTCCCGGACAGATAAATATCTCCGGAAATACTTATGAGTATATCAAAGATCATTTCAAATGCACTCAACGCGGTAAGATCAGTGCCAAAAATAAAGGTGAAATTGAAATGTATATTGTAGAGGGAGAAGTATAAACTTTGAAATTTTAAATTAACTTTTATCTAGAGTCTAAAGAGTTGTTTTTTAATTGTTATTATACCTTTAACGATCCACGGAATCCTCTGCCGGCATAATACGATTCAGCGCCGTTATGATATACAAATACATTTCCAAAACGGAAATCAGCAAAGATGGCTCCGCCTAGTTTTCTGATCTCAGCAGGCGTTTTAAGCCAACTGGATGTTTTTGAATCAAATTTCCCAATCTTTTGTAATTCGCGATACTGCTCTTCTGTTAATAGGTCGATTCCCATTTCAGATGCCATTCCTAAAGCACTGTGTTTGGGTTTAAATGCTTTTCTGGCTTCAAGTGCTTCCTGGTCATAGCAAATACTTCGGCGACCTTTAGGGCTTTCATCAGCACAATCATTGAAAATATATTCGTCTGTTTTTTTATCGTAAGCTACTATATCAGGTTCACCACCCGTTTCTTCCATTTGGTAAAGCGACCATAATTTTTGAGAATTTGCTTTAAGTCTGGCTTCTACTTTTATCCAGTCAATACCTTCATGACGCTTTATATTTTTCTTAAAACGAACATTTAATGTATTGAGTAATTCTTCTTCTTGTTTTGGAAGTAATTCTTTTTTATCTGACTGTGTCATACTCTATTTGTGATATTATAAAATCTTGACTGATGGCTACTACTGTTCTTTCTTTTTCAAAATTTCAGTATAGTTCGATCTTAAATGTAAGTCTACTTGAGGGAAAGGGATAGCAATGCTGTTTTGAGCAAATTTTTGATTAATGTTTCTGCGGATATCACTTTTTACTTTATTGATTCGGAATATATTTTTGCTAAAAAACAAAACTTGGAAATCCAATGATGAATTTCCAAAATTCACTAATCTTGCTTCCGTTAATTCCCTGTCGGATACATCAGTATGCTCAAATGCACTTTCTTCCAGGACTTTAATAACCAGATCTACATCGCTGCCATAAGCCACTCCAACATCAATTTTAAAACGAGTTTTCTTTGTCTGATGACTCCAGTTAATCACTTTATTAGTCGTAATTAATGAGTTGGGGATGATAATAGAAATATCATCGGTATTAAAGCCTTTAGATGTTCGTAATCCAATACTTTGAATTTTCACAACATCACCATCAATTTCTAATACATCATCAATTTTTATCGATTGTTCTGAAAGTAAAATGATTCCTGATATGACATCGTTAAAAGTTTGCTGTAATCCTAATCCAACACCAACAAGTAAGGCGGCAGAACCGGCGATCAACACGGTTACTTTAATACCAATTGTTTCCAGAATAAAACCGATGGCAATAACCCATATTACATAACGAATGATCTGAAATAGGGCATAAGCACTTCCTTTGTCGAGTTTATTAAACTTACGTTTTCGAAAAAGGGTTTTCTTGATAAACCATAATATTAGGTATGTAATCAGAAAGATGATGAGGATAGTTACTAAGGTATAAACCTGTATCTTATAATCTCCTGCATTTAGGAGCTCAAATTCTAAAAATTTCCTTAAGGCTTCCATGTTGTCCTTTTGATGCTATACTAGGGTTTATAAATAAAATGTAATGATATTGATGCAATATAGCAAGGCAGTTCCACATTGCAAAATCGCTAAATATTCGGGCGTTAAAATAGAAAATGAGCTATGAAAAGCTAATTTGGCTTTTGATTACTTATTTGCATTTGTCAATTTTTGAATCAATCCATTGAAAATCAATCCATGAAATGGAAGTACGGCATACCAATATAATCTTCCTATTAATCCCAATGGCCTGAAAGTGGCTGTTTGTATTAATTTGTCATCGATGATCCTAAATTCAAGCCAGGCTTCACCCGGTAATTTCATTTCAGCAAAAAGAAGTAAACGGCCCTCTTTTTTATCAGCATACAGTACTCTCCAAAAATCTAATGCATCTCCAACATTTAAAGAAATTTCCGAAGTTCGTCCTCTTCTTAATCCAACCCCACCAAACAACTTATCCAGAAATCCTCTAATTCGCCATAGCCAGTTTCCGTAATACCAGCCAGTTTCACCTCCTATACTCCAAATTTTATTAATACAATTATCTCGATCAGTAAGCGTTTTTTCTTTCACATCTCGATAACACCCAAAAGTGGGTACATTAATGAATTCTGATATATTAAAACTAAAATCACTGCTTATAAAGGCATCCTTCCAGCTGGAAATCACTTCATTTCTTTCAATTTTACTAAAAGCTCTTTCCAATGACTCCTGGTAGCTTATTGGTTCTATTCCCAGTATTTTGTTTAAGGAATCATTACGGCATATCACTTCTATTTTCATGCTATTCACGAGGGCAATAGCAAGTTTATAGGAGGTAGATGTTACAAAATACAACCAGTAAGAAGAAAGCTTGGGGGTCATAACCGGAACGATAAAAATATAGCGCTTTAAATTTCTTTTTCGCCCTAACTCCAAAAGCATTTCCTTATAAGATAATATATCAGGACCTCCAATATCAAAATCCTTATTAAAGGTCTCATGGTTAAAGATCGTTTTAGAAAGAAACTTTATAACATCTGATATTCCTATTGGTTGACATTTGGTATTTAGCCATTTAGGAGTGACCATAACGGGAAGTTTTTCTACCAGATCCCTCATTATTTCAAAAGAAGCACTTCCTGAACCAATAATAACGCCAGCTCTTAAAGTGGTAAAATAATAATTTCCCTTGCTAAGTTCTGTTTCAACATTTTTTCTGGAAGCCAGGTGTTTTGACAATGCAGTTTCATTTACTATACCACTTAAATATACAACATGTTGTGCCTTTGTTTGATCAATTGCATTTCTGAAATTAATAGCAGATTCCAGTTCTAATGATTGATAATCCGATGAGGTCGACATGGAGTGTACTAAATAAAATACTCCGTCAATGTCTTTTGGAATATTTTTTAATGAAGCTTTGTCCAAAAGGTCGACCTGAACTATTTTTATTCTTGGTCTAAGTGATTCCGGCGGATTAAATCTTTTAGTATCTCTAACACAGCAGATCACTTCATAACCAAGGTCTACCAATACAGGTAGAAGTCGTTTTCCAATATATCCAGATGCGCCTGTTAGCAGTACTTTCATTTCATTTTAATTAAACACCTCGATGATTATATTATTTGCAGCCTGCTAAGATTTATTGAATTACCAAAATACGCAAAAATTTAAGCAGGATAAATCACTTCAAATTGGGCGTTGAATTAAATTATATTAGAAAGCTTTTTCATTCGAATAATTCATATTAATGACTATACGTAGCAATGGAAAATTGATTACTATTTCTTATCTTTAATAGTAATTAAGCGGATGATTTCGGACGCTCGTCTTTTTATCTTAATCGCTTATCATTTACTTCGAGTCTCTCTAATCCTGCTGAAAATATATTGATATGTATTAGATTCTATTAATAAAGTCTAAGGTCTTGATAAAGTGAATTTAAAAAAATACATAGCAGAGCTTAAAAGACGTAATGTATTTAGTTCAGCAATAACCTATTTAGTGATAGCATGGTTAATTGCTCAGGTATCTTCTATTGTACTTCCCGCTTTTAATGCACCAAATTATTTTATGAAAACCTTGATCTTTATATTGATCATCGGTTTTCCAATATCTTTGGTTTTTGCATGGGTATTTGAGTTTTCTCCAAGAGGATTTAAAAAAATTAAAAATATTGAGGCGGAGAAATTAAAAGCAGATCAGTCTAGGTATCAACTTAATAATGATAATAAAAAGTTAGTCGTATTACCCTTTCAGAATATTAGTTCTGAAAATGGAAGCAATTATTTTAGTGATGGATTAACAGAAGAGATCATTATTCGTTTATCAGGAATTAAAGAGCTTGATATTGCTTCACGAAGCACTTCAATGCGGTATAGGGATTCTGAATTGGATATTGCATCCCTTGGGCGTGAATTGAAAGCTAGATATCTTTTGCAAGGTGCTGTGCGCAAGCATAATGACGATCTAAGAATATCCACTGAATTAATCGATGTCGAAAAGGATACTGAACTTTGGGCCGAAAT
>JAHECK010000131.1 GCA_024641785.1 Flavobacteriales bacterium
ATTAAAAAAGAAAAGGGCCGCGATTGCGGCCCTTTTTCATACGGCATTTTGAAACAAACAAGGAATTAATTAGAACGACTTTTAATATGACACCGCATGATAAATGTAAAGCAAAACTTATCAACCTTTGTATTCCTATAAGTCAGAAATACAGAGCTAATATATAACGCCAATAGCGCCTAAACCATGATATTTATCATTTTCGAATTTTAAGCTCTGATAAAATAGAATCTAAAAAAAGAATTGTATTTATTAGGCTGATAAACAGTTGTTTATGATTAATCAATAATTCTAATTATCATAAGCGTTCCATTCGGCGAAACTGGAAGCAGTTTCATAAAGTTTTACGGAATGAAGTTGAATATTTGAAGGCATTTTACTTTGAATCCGACCTACCATATCTATGATCATATTTTCGGCTGTAGGCTGAATATCATATAGGATCAATTTTTGTCTTTTTCTAAGATCTTCATTCAAATAAGGTGAATCTTTCTCCAATACCAAAGCATGATCAAAAGGGCCAACAACCATCGTTTTCACAATGATTTTTATATCACTAAAGTCGATGACCATTCCATCTTTAGAGCTCCCTTTTTCATGGTTTGGCTCGCCAAGAACGGTTACATGTAGTTTATAAGAATGACCATGAATATTACTGCATTTGCCATCATGACAGTCGAGTGCATGAGCAGCTTCAAATTCAAATATTTTAGTAACACGAATCTTCATAATGCAAATATACTTTTTACTTATATTAAAATATTCAAACGAATCTATTTCCTCTTAAGTGATCCGATTCCAATTTAAAAACATGATTGAATAAAAGCTCCTACAGCATCAATCCTTGGACTTAAAAAAATGCCTAGGTTTAATCCTCTAAAAATGAGTAGGAAGGCAAAAAGTCCAATTAAAATTGGACTCGCTTTTCTAATCCTATTCCTCATTTTAATACTAATATAATTTGAAATCCATCCAACACTGAACATAGCAGGGAGCGTTCCCAGTCCGAAAAAGATCATAAAAAGACTTCCATTAAATACCACGGATTGAGCTAAGGCACCGGCCAGGGCCAAATAAACCAATCCACATGGTAAAAACCCATTTATTATCCCAATAATAAATAGCGATGAGTAGGATTTGTTTTTCAGAAGCACTCCCATTTCATTATAAAAGTTTCTAAATATTCCATTCCACCATGTAAGTAGTTTATTATTATAAGAAAATGCAGTAGGTAAAAACAGACTTAAAAGAATAAGAATCCCCAGAGTCACACTTACTTGTCGTTGTATTCCGGCAAGATAAAAGGTCTTTCCAAGGATACCGAAAAATGTCCCAATAAGCGCATAGGTGCTTATCCTACCCAGATTATATAATAGTAAAGCAAATGTTTTCTTTAGTCCTTTTTTATTTCCAACAGGAAGAGCTATGGCAATTGGCCCACACATCCCAATACAATGCATACTCCCAACAATTCCTATTGTAAAAGGGGTAATAAGGTTCATGGTTTGAGGTAAATATCTTTTTCAACATAATATCCAATGGAGTTATTATTCCATTTGACCATCATTTTATAAAGTCCCATTGGAGTATTTCCCAAATTCACTTTCATCTGGTTTTGATCATCTAATTTTATTTCAAAATATTGATCAAAACTGTCATTAGAGGGTCTGTAAATTTGAATGTTTCCTGAAATACTATTATGCTGTTCCGGGAAAATAAAATCAATCTCGTTTTTTTCGACTTTATAAGTCAAGCCCTTTTCTAGATTTTCGGCATTTGCTTTAAAATTGATGATCTCTTGATATTCCAGTTCTTTCTGATAATAATCTTCTGTAACTAGATCCACCTTTTCCTGAGAGCTTCTAAATACCATGAAAAGTATAAATAATACAAACCCAGTATACAAAACAAAAATTCCAAAACCCCAGTTCAGCTTCATAAAATTAATTTTTCATTGGTCCGACAAAGGTACTTTTAACTTTATCAATTAATACCCCATTCGAATAAATTCCAAATTCCACATCGGTTTGAAATTTAGTGATCTGCTCTTTAGTTCTTATTAAGACCATTGCAGTATTAAATTCTTTTTGAGGTTCCAGAATAATGTCTGAAGAAGCCACTACTAATTCTCCAAGGCCTTCTGTATCTTTGATTTCAATATTTAATTGCTCGTTCGTTTTATTCAGCAATTTTATAGTATAAATATTTTGATAATTACCATCAGCGGTTTGGGTATACAAGGTTCCGGGTGATCTTAAAATAATCGCCTGTACATCATCCCGGACAAATAACATTGTTGTCATTGCAATAAAAAGAATAGATAATACGATTGCATAACCAATCATTCGAGTAGTCCATTTAAATCCTTTTCCTTCTGATATTTCATTTTCAGATGCATAGCGAATTAGCCCTTTTTCAAGCCCTACACTTTCCATCATGATGTCGCAGGCATCCATACAAACGGTACAATTCACACACTCTAATTGGGTTCCATTTCGAATATCAATACCTGTAGGACAAACATCGACACATTGATGACAATCGATACAATCCCCTTTATTTACTTCCTTCCTATCCTCTCCTTTACGGAATAGGGCTCTGCTCTCACCTCTTTTATAATCGTAGGCGACTACAATTGAATCTTTATCTAAAAGTACTCCTTGCAATCTTCCATAAGGACAAATAGTGGTACACACTTGTTCTCTCAATTGAGAAAAAACAAGGTGGAAAATGAATGTAAAAAGCAGTATGATCAATAATCCCCCAATATGATTTTGTGGATTATCGATCTGAATCTCCCAAAGGGTTGCACTACCAATAATATAAGCTAAAAAAGTATTTGCAATTAAAAATGAGATTCCGAAAAAAATAATCTGCTTACTTGTTTTCTTAATTAATTTCCGCGTATTCCAGTCTTCTTTATTAAGCTTTATCTGCTGTTTATAGTCGCCCTCGATCCAATATTCAATTTTTCTAAAAACCATTTCCATAAAAATAGTCTGAGGACAGATCCAACCACAAAAAATACGGCCGAATGCTACTGTAAAAAGGATGATCGAAACAAAGGCAGTAATGGTTATAATAACGAATATATAGGCATCGGAAGGAAAGAACATTTTACCAAGAATGATAAACTTTCTATCTAAAAAATCAAGTTGAAGAATGGGTTGACCACCAATTCTTATATGCGGCCCGGCAAATAATAATGCTAATAAAGCATAGGCAACCCATGTTCTGTAATTTGTGAATTTTCCTTTTGGTTTTTTAGGATAGACCCAAATCCGCTTACCTTCCGTATCTACAGTTGAAATATGGTCTCTGTAGCCTTCATCTTGAATATGCTTTGCCATTTTAAGAATTAAATTTCAAAGATAGATTCTTATTAAAAAGAAAATTGGGACTTAAGTCACCCTAAGTCCCAATCTATTAATTCGATTTTATTTTAAGGAACATAAAGCTCCCCTTGTGGCTCTTTTGGTTTTTCCGGAGTTGTTCCAGGAAAAGCAGTTAAGATATAGGAAGCTACTTCTTGTATTTGATCTGGTTTCAATTGATCTTTCCATGGGATCATTCCTTTTGTTATTACCCCATATTTAATGGTTTTAAAAAGATCTTTAATATCTCCTCCATGTATCCAATACGCATCGGTAAAATTAGGACCAATTCCCCCTCCACCATCTGCCATATGACAACTTACACAGTTTACTTCAAATATTTCTTTCCCTCTTTGAATACTTGCAGGATCAGTTAAAAGAACAGCCGTTAATTCATCGACTCCGGATCCAAATTTGGCTTTATAAGCTGCCAATTCTTCATCAGCTTGATTCATTTCCTGATTATATTCGGCGATAGAAGACGGAAATTCGGAAGTTGAAAAGACTTCGTAATAGGCGAAGTAAATCACTGCAAAAATGATAGAAAGGTTGAACATCCAAACCCACCAGGGTGGTAATTTATTATCTAATTCTTTAATCCCATCATATTCGTGATCAGTCATTATTTCTTCTTCACGATCTAGTGGAACTGCATCAGTTAGTTTTTCCCAGAATTTTCCAAATGCAGAAGGTTCAACAACCTTGATATCCTGAATAGCTTCTGCTTCCCCTTTCAATGCACGTGCTAAGCCATTAAGTACCGAGAGTTGAACTATTACAATGATAATAAGTACTAGATCTACAATAAGGAACATCCAAAATACCATTCCATAATTAGGTTCAACAACAACAATACTTGAGCCTGCCATATCCTGAGCCATTGAATTGCTACTCAACCCTAAAAATACAAAAGAGGCGATAGTAGCTACTTTCGATTTATCCTTTAATTGCGCAATTATCGATTTATTAGAGGCCAAACCACTGATAGCGCTATTTAGCACCAGTATAAGAACAATTAAAATAACAGCCAATGCAGTTAATAAATAGTAGTGCATATTTGGATTGGAAGTGCTGACAACATCCTGTGCAAAAGCAACATTTCCTAAGCCCATTGCCATTAAAAAACTGAATATATTTTTGATTTTTTTCATTTCTTTCGGAATAAGATTATTGATCGCTATTGTTTATTTGATCTGATATTGTAGTTGGATTACCATCCTCAAATGGCAAATTACTTAACTCATCGATGTATTTCTTTTTTGCTGTAATTACATAGAATGTAACTAAAATAAAAAATGAGAAAAAAATGATGAATGAAATAATTGGATAGATCTCTATTCCATCAATACTACTTACATATCCTTTTATAAACTTCAGCATACAAATTTATTTTACTGGAACTACTTCTGCGTTATTAATATCTGTACCCAATCGTTGAAGGTAAGCAATCAAAGCAATAACTTCTCGATCAGAACTTACTTCAACTCCGTTTGCAGCGATATCATCAGCTATTTCTTGGGCTTGATATTGCAATTCTTCTAGCGCAATTTCTTCATATCGATCCCCGTATGGCACTCCTAATTTTCTCATTGCAGTGATTTTAGCACTCAAGCTTGAAACATCCAACTGATCTTCGATCAACCATGGGTAAGGAGGCATAATAGAACCTTCAGAAACCGCTTCAGGGTCGTAAAAGTGATTAAAATGCCAGATATTACTTTTGCTTTGTTTGTTTCCTGTTCCTTCTCTATGAAGATCCGGACCGGTTCGTTTGGAACCCCATAAAAATGGATGGTCGTAAACAAATTCTCCTGCTTTAGAATACTCTCCATATCGTTCTGTTTCTGATCTGAAAGGTCTTACCATTTGAGAATGACAATTGTTACATCCTTCTCTAATATAGATATCTCTACCTTCTAATTCTAAAGGAGTATAAGGCTGAACAGAACTAATTGTTGGGACATTTGATTGAATCAAAAATGTTGGAACAATTTCAATCGCACCACCAATTGCTACTGCAATGAAACTTAAAACTAACATTTGAATCGGTTTACGTTCAAGTAGTCGGTGGAATGATTCATTTTTAGGTTTCAAGAAATTCTTTTCTAATGGGGCCGCCTCTGCAGCTTCCTGAGCAACAAAACTTCCTGCTTTCATCGTTAGATAAATGTTATATAGCATAACGATAAACCCACTTAAATAAAGTAATCCTCCAAGCGCTCTAAGCGCATACATTGGTTTTAATTGCTTAACGGTTTCAAGGAAATTAGTATACATTAAAAATCCATCCGGAGTAAATTCTTTCCACATTAATGTTTGAGTGAATCCAGCATAATACATTGGTAATGTCCAAAATAAGATACCTAAAGTTCCAATCCAAAAATGGAAGTTTGCTAGTTTTATGCTAAATAAATTTGTATTCCACATTTTTGGAACCAACCAATAAAGCATTCCAAAAGTTAAGAATCCATTCCAGCCTAATCCCCCAACATGCACGTGGGCAATCGTCCAATCGGTATAATGGCTAAGTGCATTTACGTTTTTCAAACTTAGCATTGGACCTTCAAAAGTTGCCATACCATAAGCGGTAACAGCAACAACCATAAATTTCAATACCGGACTTTCACGGACTTTATCCCAGGCTCCTCTTAATGTTAATAAGCCATTAAGCATCCCTCCCCATGATGGTGCGATCAGCATAATTGAAAATACTGTTCCTAAACTTTGGGCCCAGTCGGGAAGAGCTGTATAAAGCAAATGGTGTGGTCCTGCCCAGATATAGATAAATATTAATGCCCAAAAGTGAATGATCGATAATCGATATGAATATACCGGACGATTTGCCACTTTAGGAATAAAGTAATACATCAAACCTAAATAAGGTGTTGTAAGGAAAAACGCTACTGCATTATGACCATACCACCATTGAACCAAGGCATCCTGAACTCCGGCGTACAATGAATAACTTTTAAATAAAGTAACCGGCATTTCAAGGTTATTGACAATATGCAACATCGCTACAGTAATCCAGGTAGCGATATAAAACCAAATTGCAACATAAATATGGCGGGTACGTCTTTTAATAATTGTTCCAAACATATTTAGTCCGAAAACGACCCAGATTAAAGTGATCGCAATATCAATTGGCCATTCAAGTTCTGCATATTCTTTACTAGAAGTAAGTCCTAATGGTAATGTGATCGCAGCTGAAAGAATGATCAATTGCCATCCCCAAAAATGGATGTTACTCAGCACATCGGAGTACATTCTCGTTTTTAACAAACGTTGCAAGGAATAATAAACTCCTGTAAATATCCCATTCCCGACAAAGGCAAAAATAATTGCATTTGTATGCAGTGGGCGGAGTCGTCCGAAAGAAAGGAAATCAATTCCGTAAGTCATTTTAGGAAATACAAATTGAAGTGCTACTGTAAGCCCTACCAACATACCGATCAAAGCGAAGATCATTGTAGCCAAGGCAAATTTCCTTACAATTCCGTTGTCATAGTAAAATTTTTCTACTTCCATATTATTGATTTGATTTATATCGATTGTTTATTTTCTTTATCCGTTTCGTCGTCAAATAAAATACGAATTGAGGGAGTGATATCATCATCATATTGACCTGAACGGGTTGCCCAGATAAAGGCCGCAAGAAAGCCTAAAGCTATTACTAAACTAAATCCTATTAATAAAAAAATGACTTCCATGCTTAATTAGTCGTGTGGCAAATATTCTACTTTATAGTTTTGTTAAAAATGATGCTTGTCATATTTAAGGGCAATAACTATAAAATAATTCATGATTATTTATTTAATGATAATCAATTATAAGCTAATCTCTTATAATTATATTTATTTTACTAAAAATTTTAAAGATTTTTGAAATTGAAAAAATCACTTTATAATCCAATACATTTTTATTCTAAAGTAGGAAGACCAGAACTTGTTTTTTTTATTAATCTAACAGCTGTCGTTTTTGTTCCTTTTGTATTTAATCTTGATAATTCGGTAATTCCTCAGATCCTATTAACTCTCTTTATTTTTTCTCTGCAATACCTTATTAATTCATCAGAATCCAAGATTAAAAAAATTTTAAATGCTCTAATGTTATTTATTTTAGCAATCCTTTGGGTTCAATATTTTAACAAAAATATCCCGTTTTACATTTTAAATCTATCTGAAATTATTCTAATGATAATTTCATTTAGATTCATTAGTAAGTCTATTTTTTATACAAATGAAGTGGATATTAACACTTTAATCGCTGCGATCTCAGGTTACTTATTAATAGGCATTTCAATGGGCTTATTAGTTTTTATTATGCAATCTTTTAATGGCGATAGCTACTCATTTAAAGGCGATTTTACCAATTTCGAAACGAATTATTATTCCTTTGTTACTATGAGTACGCTTGGTTATGGAGATATACTACCTTTGAGCAAAAATGCAAAAGGATTATCCATTATCATAACACT
>JAHECK010000132.1 GCA_024641785.1 Flavobacteriales bacterium
ATGGAGAAAAAGCGAGCCAAAAGCATGAATAGAGGAGCTCCCGGAGGGTGTCCGACCTCTAGTTTATAAGCTGATGCTATAAATTCACCACAATCCCAAAAACTGGCTGTAGGTTCAATCGTTGAAATATATACGAAAGATGCGATAAAGAAAACCACCCAACCGGCGATTACATTCCATTTTTGATAATTCATATTCAGAGTTGTAAAAGATCGGAGCTACAAAAAATAGCCTGTCCCAATTTAAGAGGATAAAGATAAACGAATTTGACTTTTTGCATAGCGAATAAGTAGCTTTAATAAATATTAACAATTATTCATCTAATCCTTCTAATACTAAGGTATTCCAGTAGCTAATTTTAAAAAAAAAGGCTGTCATCCGACAGCCTTTAATATAAATCTATAATCAGTTCTAACCAGCAAGCGCTTCAGCACCACTAACGATCTCAAGGATCTCATTTGTGATCGAAGCCTGACGAAGTTTATTGTAAGTCAATTTCAATGATTTTAATAGATCTTCTGCATTATCAGTCGCTTTATGCATTGCGGTCATTCTTGCCCCATGCTCTGCAGCAAAAGAATCAAGCAGTGATTTGTATAATTGCACTTTAAGAGAGTTTGGAATCAAATCCTCTAATATTTCTGCTTCACTTGGTTCAAAAATATAATCTGTATTGGCAGATCCATTTTCTTCATTCAACTCTATCGGCAGAAATTGTTCCTCTTTAACGATCTGAACAGCGGCGTTTTTAAAGCTGTTGTAAACTAAAATCACTTTATCAAAGGTATCTTCCCGATAGGCTTTCATAATTACTTCGGCAATCTCAGCAACATTATCAAAACTTAATTCATCGAATACACCATGAGGATGTTCAGGAAAAGATTCAAGATGATTTTTATACTTTCCTTTTAAACTGTCATTCACTTTTTTTCCAATTGAAAAAACGCTGACATCTGCATTTTTATTCGAAAGGATAATATGCTGCGTTTTCTTAAGCACATTTGCGTTAAAGGCGCCACAAAGCCCGCGATTGGAAGAAATAGGAACAATAAGAATGCGTTTATTCTCACTTTCTTTAGAATAAGCGCTTTCAGTTTCTCCTGCATTTGAACTTACATTCTGAATGATCTTACTTAATTTTTCAGAATAGGGCCTCATTTGCTCAATAGCACGCTGTGCCCGCTTAAGCTTAGATGCCGAAACCATTTTCATGGCCGAAGTAATCTGCTTAGTCGAATTAACCGAAGTAATTCTGATTCGTATTTCCTTTAAATTTGCCATAGTGCAACTTTAAACAGGGGAGAAGCCCGGCTTCTCCCATATAATTTATTTTTTATACTTAGCGGTCAGTTCTTTTACTACTCCTTCAATGGCTGAAGTAGCTCTATCTGATAAATTTCCTGCAGCCAGATCGTTTAAGGCTTCTTTCTGAGTTCTTCTCATAAATTCAAGGAATTCAGTTTCAAATTCTCTGATGTCACGAACAGGAACATCCATTAAAAGACCTTTAACTCCACAATAAATAATGGCGATCTGTTCCTGAACAGGAAGTGGAGAATTTTGAGCTTGTTTCAATATTTCCACGTTACGTGCACCTTTATCCAAAACGGCTTGCGTAGCAGCATCCAGTTCAGATCCGAATTTAGAGAAAGCCTCTAACTCACGGTACTGAGCCTGATCAAGCTTTAAAGTACCGGCGATCTTTTTCATTGATTTGATCTGCGCATTTCCTCCCACACGAGATACAGAGATACCCACGTTGATCGCTGGACGAATACCGGCCAGGAATAACGACGATTCTAGGAAGATCTGTCCATCGGTGATCGAAATAACGTTTGTAGGAATATAGGCAGAAACGTCTCCTGCTTGAGTTTCAATAATAGGAAGAGCAGTTAAAGAGCCTCCTCCTTTTACTAAATGTTTAATGGTTTCCGGCAGGTCGTTCATCTGTTGAGCGATCTCATCAGTACCATTGATCTTTGCAGCACGCTCCAATAATCTGGAGTGAAGGTAAAATACATCACCAGGATAAGCTTCACGTCCCGGAGGTCTTCTTAATAGAAGAGAAACCTCACGATAAGCGATCGCTTGTTTTGATAGATCATCGTATACGATCAAAGCCGGACGACCGGTATCACGGAAAAACTCCCCTATAGAAGCACCTGCGAATGGAGCATAGAACTGCAAAGCAGCAGGGTCAGCAGCCGAAGCGGCAACAACCACAGTATAATCCATTGCACCTGCATCTTCAAGTGTTTTTACAATACTTGCAACAGTAGATCCTTTTTGACCGGAAGCTACATAAATACAATATACAGGTTCCCCTTTATCGTAAAATTCTTTTTGATTGATAATGGTATCGATCGCAACAGCTGTTTTACCGGTCTGACGGTCACCGATGATCAACTCACGTTGTCCACGTCCTACAGGGATCATCGCATCGATTGCTTTTATACCTGTTTGAAGAGGCTCATCAACTGGCTGACGATAGATCACACCCGGAGCTTTTCTTTCCAAAGGCATTTCATAAAGTTCTCCTTCGATAGGACCTTTTCCATCGATAGGATCGCCAAGGGTATTAACAACCCGGCCAACCATTCCTTCTCCAACATTGATGGAAGCGATAAGACCTGTTCTTTTCACGATCTCACCTTCTCTTAATCCTTTTGAAGAACCCATCAATACGATACCGACGTTATCTTCTTCAAGGTTAAGAACAATACCTTTTACTCCGGTACTGAATTCAACCAATTCACCAAGTTGTGCTTTGTTCAATCCATATACACGGGAAATTCCATCACCCACTTCAAGGATGGTACCGATCTCTTCGATTTCAGCTTCGGTTTTAACACCGGCTAATTGTTCTCGTAGAATTGCAGATACTTCTGCTGGTTTTAACTCAACCATATTTTTTACTTTTTATAAGTCAGATATATATGTATTCCGAGAGAATTTTCTCTCTAATTCTTTCATTCTTGATAGTACGCTAGCGTCAATTTGATAGTCATCGACATTGAGCTTAAATCCACCGATGATACTTTTATCGATCTTCTCGACAATAGTAACGGAATCTGATTTTATTAAAGCGGTAATTTCCTTTAATGCAGCCAGATTCTTTTCATTGAGTGGAGTGGCAGTAGTGATATAAGCAGTTTTAATATCCTTTTGAATATTATATAAAGTGATGAAACTAAAAACTACTTCATGTAAATAAGTCTCCCGACTATTTTTAATAAGCAATTCCATAAATTTTTCAGTGAGGATATCTATTCGATCCCCAAAGATGGAATTAAGAATTTTTATTTTTTGGTAGGCTTTGATCACCGGGCTCTTCAGCACCACTTCCAGCTCTTTCGATTCATCAATAACGCGACCGACGTAATGCATATCAGAAAGTACTCTTTCCAATTTATTTTGTTCCGTTGCCAGGTTTAGCAAGGACTGTGCATAGCGTTTCGCAAGTTTTTGATTCTTCATAAAAAAATTATTGCTCCAGTTTTACTTCACTAAGTAATTTAGTCACCAGTTCATTTTGCTTAGCATCATCAGAAAGGCGTTCACGAATTACATTTTCAGCAACTTCGAGCGCCAGTTTACCCACTTCATTTTTAAGTGTAACTAAGGCAGCCATCTTCTCATTTTCAATCACTTCACGTGCACTGTTGATCATTTTACTTCCTTCTTCCGACGCTTTTGTCTTCGCTTCACTGATGATCTCGTCTTTAGCAATGCGTGCTTCTTTTAGCATTTGATCTCTTTCTGATCTCGCATCCTGTAATAACTTTTCATTACTGGCTTGTAATTCCTGCATCTCCTTCTTCACGTTTGAAGCCATCTGTAAAGATTCTTCAATGTGATCTTCACGATCTTTTATCGCTTTAAGAATGGGTCCCCAGGCAAATTTCTTTAGTAGGAAAAGAACCGCTAAAAAAGCGATACTCATCCAGATCATTGTTCCGTAACTTACCGTTAACATAGAATCCTAGTATTAAGTTTTATTCAATTTTTAAATATGGCCCTTGCCAACCGCAAGGGCCATAAGTTTTTTAGCCAAGTACAACTAGCAAACAAACGATTACCGCGAAAAGTGCAACCCCTTCAACAAGGGCGGCAGCAACGATCATGTTTGATTGAATACTTGAAGTAGCTTCTGGCTGACGAGCCATAGACTCTAATGCAGATCCACCAATTCTACCAATACCAATACCGGCACCAATAGCAGCAATACCAGCACCGATTCCGGCATATCCTCCGGCAGCTACAGCTTGCAATAAAATAGTTAATAAATCCATTGTGTTTTATTTATTATTGATTAAAAATTAAATCCTTTACTAAAATTCCTCTTTCTCTCTACTCTCCCTCCCTTTTGCTCTCTCAATGGTGTGCTTCTTGCGTAGCATCTCCAAAATAGATGGAAGCTAACAAGGTAAACACATAGGCCTGTAAAAATGCGACCAATAATTCGATGAAATACATAAAGATCATAAAGATCGTTGAGCCAATTCCAACCCCATATCCAACAGCCGCACTTTGAGACCCAAAGATCAAGATCAAACTAACAAAAGCCAGTATAATTATATGGCCTGCCATAATGTTCGCGGTAAGTCGGACCATCAATACCGTAGGCTTAATAAATATCGAAGCGATCTCAATTGGCACTAAAATTATTTTCACAAATCCGGGTACACCTGCAGGCCACAAAATATGTCCCCAATAATGCTTATTTCCTCTGAAGGTGGTAATAAGAAATACAAAACCGGCTAAAACAAAAGTGATAGCAATGGTTCCTGTAATGTTAAATCCTCCAAAAAATGGAACAAGTCCTAACATGTTACTTATCCAGATAAAGAAAAAAGTGGTCAACAAATAAGGAGTGAATTTGTCGGCTCTGGCCTCGTTCCCACCAAATGAAGGAAGTATAATATCGTTTTTCACAAAGAGAATGAGAGGTTCCATAAAGGATTGCAATCCCTTAGGAGCATGTCCTTCATTCTTTTTATAGGATCTTTTAACACTGGATAATATGAGGAAAAGAAGGATGATAGCGATAAAAACACCGGCTACATTCTTAGTGATCGACATATCGAAAGGCGCTTCATTATGTGCATGACCATGTTCCAATGTAAGTCCTCCATTCTCATTTGCATAATAAATATGTTCATGAAAAAGGATATAATCCTCATGCTTATAATAGGTATATTTTTCTCCCTCGGAAATGGTAATAATAGGATTGTGATAAAAATGAGAAGAAGAAAATACTTTCCATCCTTCATTTGTGTTCAAAATTATTGGAAGATAGATAGCGATACTGTTTTCACCCTCTCCCATAAAATGAATTTCATGCGCATCAGAAACGTGATGCATGATCATTTCACTTGCATTAAAAACTTTTTCTGATTCGTCAGGGTTTCTTTCAAGCGCTTCCGCATGAACCTTGTGTAATAGGTCTTCCGATCCCTCCTCATGTTGGGCGAATGCTGCAAACGACAAAAAAACAGAGGCTAGAATAAATGTGATCCCCTTAGTTAAACCCTTTAATCTCAATGTTTCAACAATCATCGATAAAAATTAAAAATTGCGCTAAATTTTGGACTGCAAAAGTAGACAAATATCCTTCACGATAAAACGAATAAGATATTTTTTTAAGGAGGAAAAAATCAGAAGCCTAAAGGAAGAAAAAAAGTGCTCAATTATTTTGAATTGATTTGCTTTAATAGAACGATCGTGTCTATCATTAAGTTCAGTAAATATGCTCCGGCATAAAAGATCCCAACAGCAAATAAATGTGTTTTATTGAACCAAAGATAAATGGTCAATACGCTCAATATCAAAAACATTTTAATAGCAGTCGAGCCCATGTAAACAGTAATAAACTGACTCGGTTTTGCCTTTGCGGTTTTTATTAACTGACCATGGCTCATCAAATTCATAGCGGCAAACATTAAATAACTCAGATAAAGAAAGAGTGGAGGGTTTTCAGCATAGCGTTGCTGAAAGGCAAAAAAAGTGATGAGCGATAATAGGATAGCGATCGAAATAAAAAGGAAATAGGTTCTTTTCATTTTCTTATTGTCTCGTTTCTTTAATAATGATGTAAAGTGCCAAAGCCAGTCCAAGCATCGACAGGATAAGTGTAAATATCGGTGTTTTAAGCTCCCAGTATTCGTCGAGGTATTTGCCGCCATAGACACCTGCTAAAATAGCCAGTGCAATTTTGGTCGACATACCCGAATACTTCAGTAAAGAATCAGGCAGACTTTTCTTCGACTTTTTGTTCTCGCTCATGGTTCATTTGCTTCACTTTATTACCCATTTGACATGAACCGGTGAAATTAGCTCCGGGATCAATCGATAATTTAGAAGTGAAGATCTCCCCATCTATATGTGCGGATGCTTTTAGAGAAAGCAAGTCTTCAACCATTATCTTGCCTTTTACCTTTCCTTCAACTTCGGCATTCTGACAAGTAATTTCACCATGAATGATTCCTTGTGGTCCAATTACCAGTCGGCCTTTTGTTTCAACATTTCCTTTAAGAGAGCCGTCAATTCGAATATTTGATTCAGATCGAATATTTCCCTCAATTACGGTTCCATCTACAATTCTATTTATTTTGTCTTGAGAACTAACATCGGATGGTTTTGCCATTTGATTTTCGTTTTTTGATTTAAACATTTCAATTTATATTGTCAATTAAAGATATGTTTCTTTGAAAAAAGCATCATAGCCTTCAATATCGCCTGATTTGAACAATTTAGTAAAGTTTTTTGAAGAAATAAGAAATATTATATATCCTTCTTCATTCGTCTCCTTTAATTGATCCGTATCATTAATGAAATTATTGTAATAAGATAAAGCATTATCAGCATTAGTAAACCTTCTCACAATTACAATCTGATTTTCTTTATTGATAAATGAATTAGTGACTTTCAATTTATCATTCGAGTAATATTTCTTATTGAAATTTGAAATAGCCACTTTCACATCATTTACATTTCCTTTACTGTTAGGGTAGATCAGTGCGAAAAAGTGCTCGACCTCATTGTTTACAATAAAATCCGATTTGTTTTCAGTCGCTTCATTCTTGGCTGCCGTGTCTTCTTTTCCGGGAACCTTTAAATTCTTTTTATTTAATTGATTGATTATTTCTACTGCCTCTTTTCCCTCTTCAGTATCAGGAAATTTGTCGGCAATAAGCTGTAATTCACGTTCAAAATTTGCCTGATCTGATCGTTGACCCACGATATAGGCCTTCATAAAATAATATTTTGCAATAAAGGGGTTGTCGGGCTCATTTTGGATCACCCTGTTGCTTTCTTCCATCACAATATCATAACGATGGCTTTTAAAATTACGATAGGTAGCGATATAATCCTCTTCTCTTCGTTGTTTGGCTATTTCTGCCTCTTTTAAGTAATTTGGATTGCGTATGATCTTGGCATATTCCGATAAGGGAAAATCTTCAAGAATGATAGCTTTATAGTACTCTGAATTATCTCTATAACCTGCTCCAAAGTAATTTCCGTCATTTTCCTTCTTTACATACAGGCGGTATAATTGATAATAAGAAGTGGCCAAATGCTTGCTTTTTGGAAAACGTTGTGTGAGCTCATCAAACATCTCTATCGCATTATCCGCATCGTTCAGCTCCTCATTATAAATCACTCCGGCATTATAAAGGGCTTCCTCCAGTAAGGCTTCAGATTCAGCTAAGCCTTCCTCAGTTAAAGGAATATCAGCCA
>JAHECK010000133.1 GCA_024641785.1 Flavobacteriales bacterium
CAATAGCTCTGGTGGTTTCAGCATTATCTCCAGTGATTATTTTTATAGCAATACCGGCATCACTGAAATTTTGAAATACTTTTTTAATATTTTGTTTAGGTGGATCATAAAAAGCGATCAATCCTTTAAACTCAAAAATGAAATCCTGTTGTTTTTCCGGAAAATCATCACCTTTAAATTTTGTTTCTCCAACTCCCAATACACGATATCCATCTGAAGCGAGTATAGAAAGGGCTTCATTTATTCTGCTCTTCTCATTTTCACTTAGCTTAGTTGACATTAACAAAGCCTCCGGAGCTCCTTTAACCGCAATAAGCCTTTCACCTTTATCATTTTCATATACATGGGTCATCATTGGAGGTTTTCCACCCAATGGATATTCATGGATCATTTTAAAATGAACTCTCTGATCATCAGCTGTAAAATGGCTATAAGAATCATGCAATGCCACTTCCATTGGATCGAAAGGAATGGGTTCGCTGGCCCACATTGCCAAACGAATGAGTTCCTTTTCACTTGTAGTTAAATCTTTAGACTCAAATCTTCTTATCATTTCATCAGGCCATGTAAACAGCATTGCCAGAGACATTTTGTTTTCTGTGATGGTTCCTGTTTTATCCACACATATAACGGTTGCACTCCCAAGTGTTTCTACCGTTTTCATCTTTTTTACTATGATCCCCATTTTCATTAATCGCCAAGATCCTAGGGCCATAAAAGTGGTAAATGCGACCGGGATTTCTTCCGGCAGAATACTCATCGCAAGTGTGAGCGCATTGATCAAACTAGTTAATAATGAATGTGATTGATTATAATTGATCAACCAAACGATTAAAAAGATTGCACTCCCTCCTATTACCATCTTTTTAACAAAATCGCTGATCTGGATCTCTAAGGGTGTTTTTTCTTCTTTTATGCTTTCAATACTAATCCCTATCTCCCCAATCTTAGTTTTATTACCAACGGCGGTGATCACTGATATAGCCAGTCCGGTAGCTACTGTAGTGCCTCTGAAAATAAAGTGATCTTCTTTTTGAGCATCCTTAAATACCGAAAGGGATTCACCTGTTAGTAAGGATTCATTTACCGAAAAGTCATTTGAATGGATGATTTTTCCATCTGCTGTTATAGTTGTTCCTTCTTCTACAATGATATTATCTCCAACAACAACATCCTCGCTATTAATTTCTAACTCAAGTCCATTACGGATCACCTTACACTTTGGCTGGGAATAAATTTTGAGTTTCTCTAGTGCATTTCTACTCTTCGAATCCTGATAAAATGAAATTGAAGCAACTAATACGATCGCTGAGGCGAGGAATATCCCATCTTCAACTTCTCCACTAATAAAATAGATGGTTGAAGTGACCATGAGTAGAATGATCATAGGTTCCTTTGTGAGACTCATAAATGCCTCAATAAAACCACTTCTCTTTTTAAATATTAAACTATTGGAACCATTCTGTTTTCTTGAATCAGCAACCTCTTTATCGTTTAACCCGATAATTCCAAAATTATTTATTGACATTTTTAGTATCTATTCAAAAATGTAATCCAAAAACTGAAAATATGAATGAGAATGCTTCCTATTTTTAGCAATCAATCAAGTTTTCCATCTTCATCCTTTTTTTTCAATCTATTTTTCATTGCCATTGAAAATATGATCCCTGATCCTATTCCAATAGCAATACCAATCGCAAGATTTGTTAAAGCTACGCCTATAGCTGAACCTATTCCTGCCCCGATAGCCATTCCATAACCTAAAGGATTAATCTTTTTCATAATCAACAAATTAATCAGTCTGATATTTGATGAAAGTATAAGACTGAAATCCTATTAAAATTACTAATATTAATTTGATTAATTACTTATCTATATTATTGAAAATATGGAGCTTAGAACTTATCCTTTTAAATCTTTAGAAAATAACTTAAGTATATCATCAAGTTTCTGAGCCAATTCGGAATTAACAATTCCCTTTTGCTCTTCAAAATTAGTATGAAAAGATGGGAGAGAAAATGAAAAAATAGGGCTGCTATTCATCCGTTTAAATTTAGCTGTAGCCAATTCCAAAACCGTTAAGGCCCCTCTCGCTCCATCGGAGGTTGATAAAAGAAGCATCGGTTTATCCTCCCAAACGTTCTTTTCGATACGCGATATCCAATCAAAGATGTTTTTAAAAGCAGTAGTATAGGAACCGTTATGTTCTGCAAAGGAAATAATAATGGCGTCACATTCTTTTATATGCTTCTTAAAGGCAATGGCTAATTCAGGAAATCCATTTTCATACTCCTTATCAACACTAAAGATCGGCATTTCGAAATCGTTAAGATCCAATAGATTTATATCTGTATTGTCCAATTTACCTGCTGCATAGCTTGCAAATCTTTTATTAATTGATTTTCTACTGCTACTTGCTCCAAATACAAGAATTGATTTTTTCTTATTCATTCTTTTCCTAATTCAATTATTAATGTGCGAAACTAAGCCATAAATTATGAAGAAATTGTTTTACAGATTACATTCCCTAATTCACTGCTGACGGATAAGTATTTATTTAATAAAAAAGGCCATCCAAATCGGACAGCCTAATTTTATTCATAAAAATAAGATCTATTTTAATTGAATCAACCAAGATCCATCTTCAAACCATTTTTCTTCCAAAAGATCCATTACTCCAACCATCGCAAGAGATTCAAAATAATTACTTACTAAATTTTCTAATAAGTAAGCATTTGGGGAAATAGCCATTCCTATCGGCTCAATTGATAAAGGTTGATCTAATGCAGCCAGATCACTATCCGGATAGCGCATCATAGTCACTTGACAGATCTCAAGATCTGCGATCATTGCATTCACTTTATCAGCTAATACAAGGTTTACTGCTTCATCATAATCTTTAGCCAGGGTTAATATTGCATCCGGTAAAACCAATTTAACAAAGTCTTCACTTGTTGACCCTTGCAAAGCAACTAAAGTAACTGCCGATTGATTGATCTCAGCTTGCTCATCCAAGGTAGCTAAAGTACTTGCCTTGGTTAAAATAGATTTACCTGTAACCATATAAGGTCCAACAAAAAGAGCTTTCGTGTTTCGTTCTGAAGTAATGGTCATTCCAGACATGATCACATCAATTTTACCTGATTCTAACGAGGGCAGTAATTCACCAAATGGCATTTGAACCAATGTTAATTTAACGCCCATTGAACCTGCCAATAAGTTAGCCAGATCAACTTCATAACCCATCAATTCTCCACTTTTGGCGGTCATTGAATAAGGAGGCTGATTTCCAGACATTCCCACTTTTAGCTCACCACTTGCTATAATTTTTGCTAATGTTGATTTAGCCTGAGCGTTAGCAGAAAAAATAACTGCGAATACCAATGCTACACTTAATATTACTCTTTTCATATTCAAATTTTAGTTTAATTATATTGTTATTTAATTTAATTTTTCAATCCATTCATCATCCCAAAACCAATAATTTTCTAAACTTTCAAGCTCTCCATTTTCCTTCATTTCATTAATAATATTTTGCAATAAATTAACAAATAAATAATCATTAGGCATTACACCTAGTCCAATGGGCTCGTAATTAAAGGCTTCTTCTAAAGTAACGTATCCACTATCAGGATTTCTGAACATTGTATATCTTATAATTGCATTTCCGGATAATAGCAAACCTGCTTTGTCTTTGTCTACGAGCTCGATGGCTTCCTCATAATTTTCGGCGGATATAAGTTTTGCTTTCGGCATGTATTCTTTTACATACGCTTCACTGGTACTTCCTTTGAGTGTGGCAATTTTTACACTTCCTTTATTAAGATCCTCAGGACTTTTGGCATCAGCATAAACCTGAGCAAATGTTAAAATCGACATTCCTGAAATATGGTAGGGCCCTATAAAAGCAATTTCCATATTTCGCTCAGCGCTTATTGTCATTCCCGACATGATCACATCAATTTCACCCACTGTTAGGGCGGTAATAAGATCAGCAAAATTAAGTTTAACTATATTAAGTTTTAAACCCATTTTATCTGCTATTTTTTGCGCAATGTCAATTTCAAATCCAATGATAGTGCTATCCTTAGCCATCATTGCATAAGGCGGCTGCGTAGCTGTTAAACCTACTTTCAATTCTTCTCTCGCTTTTAAAATGCTTAAAGTGGATTGCGACATCAAGGAAAAAGTAAAGAAGAAAAATAAAATTGAAACTCCAAGTAAACGTAATTTCA
Source organism: Flavobacteriales bacterium (assembly GCA_024641785.1). GTDB lineage: Bacteria > Bacteroidota > Bacteroidia > Flavobacteriales_D > JAHECK01 > JAHECK01. The sequence continues at coordinate 4,236 of JAHECK010000133.1, forward strand.
TATACATATTTTGAGTTAATTGCTTAGCATTGATTTTCAAGCTTCAATATTATAGATAATAGAGGAACTATCATAAAAACATCCCTAAGATTTTCTCATCGAGAAAATAATTTTAATTTATAAAAATATTAAAGTCTTTTGATTTGATATATTAGATTTTAATAATTCATCTTAAATTACTTGAGTACAATTAATCAAATTTAAATTTCTTTAATAACTAATTAGAAGATTAAACACTAATAAATTAACTAATGAAAAGATACTTATTCCTTAGCCTCTTTATTTTTTTGAGTCAATTGCTTATTGGTCAAGATAAAGAAATATGTAAAATTTATTTTATTCGACACACCGAAAAAGTGCTGGATGATAGTTCAGATCCATTGCTTACAGAAGTTGGAGAAGAACGGGCGATCCATTGGGCAAATGTTTTTAAGAATGTAGATTTTGATGCTGTTTATTCTACAAATACACTACGAACTGTGGCAACCTCCTTACCCACCGCTGCACAAAATGATCTTCAAATTATTTTATATGATGCAACGACCATTGATATTTCAGCCCTTGCTGAAATGAATAAAGGAAAAACAATACTGATCGTTGGACATAGCAATTCGACTCCAGAATTAGTTAATGCATTACTAGGTGAAGAACATTATTCAGAAATTGAAGACGACAATTATTCAAATCTTTATATTGCTACATATACCGAGAATAATACAGATGTAACTTTGCTTTATATCGAATTGTAAAAAAAATTGCTTGTGTATTTGTCGCTGGGGATACTTTAGTTAAAAATCTGAAACAAATTCAAAGGTTCAATTTACTAACAACTAGCTACCAAATTAAAAACCCCTTCACTTTATAAAGCAAAGGGGCTTTTTAAACATATAGTCATGAAACTATTCAGGTAAAATTACTTTGTCAACCACATGAACGATTCCGTTTGAACAATCTACTGTTCCAAGAATTTTTGCTCCTCCAACATAATATTCTCCATCTTTTACAACCACAGGTAAATAATCACCAGTAGCCATATAAAGAGTCATACCATCTTTTAAATACATTGTTTTATATGATCCAGGCGCGGCATGACGAGTAAGGATCTTAGCTAAAGCTGCTTTATTTTCGGGTTTTAATAAACTCTCAACTGTTCCTTCAGGTAATGCTGCAAAAGCCTCATTGGTTGGTGCGAAAACAGTTAAAGGACCGGCATTGACCAAAACATGTTCAATCTGAGCTGCCTGTACCGCTGCCACTAAAGTAGTATGATCAGGGGAAGAAATAGCAACATTTAAAATATTATTTGCAGACATATCATCAGCTACACCTGCCTGACTGTGTGTGTTTACTTCATCATTAGATGAAGAAGTAGTAGGACTTTCTTCGTTTCCCTGAGGAGAAGAGCAACTAAATAATATCAAAGAGATAATGACAGTAAAAAGCTTCAAAGCATTGTTTTTCATTGGATTGGGTTTTAAATTAAATCAGGTCTAAATTAAATTTATGAGACTATACAATCAATGATGATTATTCGTTTTAAAAATGACAATAATCATAAATCATACAAAGTGCTCCTATTATAAATCATTCTTTGGAATGGAAACCGCATCTATATTAGCATTCCGTACCATTGAGTTTAAATTTTTTATTCCATTTTCTGCCAGATCATCCCATAGCATAAAGTAAATTTTTATTTCCTCAATTAACTCCTCTTTCAACTCATACATTTGATCAGTTGGTGCATTAAAACCTGAATTGGCTAAAGCCGATAAATGGCCCACTTTATTATTAAGTTTTATAGGGAAATTAAGCATATCCTGTTCACTTTTATTTTGAACTTGGTAAAGCTCTCCTTCAATATAGGTCATTACAGAATCTATTCTCTCCGCTTCACTTATTATTTCCGGATATTCTTCAGCATCCATTTTCGATTTTAATCCGACTATTTGCTCCCTAACAGATCTGATGTTATTAATTAGCTGATGAATCTCTGTTAATTCATCTCTCATTTCAATTAAGAAATCGAATTGCTTTTCAAGATCCTCCTGACTCGTCTTCACTCTTGGATCCATTTGCAAAGTAAATTTCGTACTTATCGAATCATCATCTAAATATAAAGTAGCATTATATTCTCCGGGAATTGCTTTTGGACCCTGTTCCATCACCCAGAAAAAATACATCCCCTTAATTAATAAAGGATCGGGGTACAACATGTCCCAAACAAATAATTGACAACTGTCTTTAGCAGACCACTTATCTTTATTTTCTTTTGCATCTTTTGAAAAACTTCTAATCAATTTTCCTTCACTGTCCGAAATATCAAGTCGAATGGCCTGAATACTATCCGGTTTATTTTTAAAATAGCTGTAGAACATCACTCCATTAGGGTGATTTTCACCTGCTTTTAAAGACTTTCCTCCAAAATATCCTTCCATGATATAGGAATCTTTTGGAGTAAATAAATAGAATTCTGAATTCGCTATCTCCTCATTTAATTGATGAAGAACCGTTAAATCATCGATGATCCAGAAGCTTCTTCCTTGAGTGGCTGCAATCAAATTATCATCCTTGATTGTTAAGTCTGTAATAGGCACGATCGGAAGGTTCAATTGAAAGCTTTTCCAGGATGCCCCATCATCGAATGAAATATACATTCCCTGCTCTGTACCGGCATATAAGAGCCCTTTTCGTTTAGGATCCGCACGCAATACCCGCGTAAAATGATTATCCTTTATACCATTTGCTATCTTTTTCCAAGTCTTTCCATAATCTTTAGTTTTGTATAAATAAGGCTTATCATCTCCACTTTTGTAACGAGTACCTGCAATATAAGCGCCTCCTTTCGTGAATGGATCAATGTCAATGCTATTGATCATCATCCATTCAGGCATTCCGGCTGGTGTTACATTTTCCCAATCCACTCCCCCATTTTTTGAGACATGCACAAGCCCATCATCAGAACCGGTCCATAAAAGATCCTTCTCATAAGGTGATTCAGCTGCTGCGAAAATGGTGCAATAGTATTCAACTCCCGTATTATCCTGTGTAATCGGACCTCCGGAAGAAATTAATTTTATGCTGTCATTTCGGGTAAGATCCGGACTGATCACTTTCCACGAAGCACCTCCATTTGTTGAAACATGCAAATGATTTGAAGCTACATAAAGTTTACTATTATCAAAAGGAGAAATAAACACAGGGAAATTCCACTGGAAACGGTATTTCATATCTTCAACGCCATGTCCTACAGGTGTCCATGGCCAGACATTGATACTCCGCTCTTCTTCACTTCTATGGTCATAAGACATTAAAAAGCCAAGGTAACTGCTTCCATATACCACTTCATTATTAGCTTCTACTGCTATCTGAGCGCTTTCTCCACCTGCTGTATTTTCCCAATTATCTTCACTAATAAAAGCTCCTGTGGAACGATGTTCTATTCGAATAGCTGAATTATCCTGCTGACCTCCATAAATTCGATAGGGA
>JAHECK010000031.1:0-3341 GCA_024641785.1 Flavobacteriales bacterium
GAGATATTTCCATTGAATAATACTTCTTTATGATACTCTCTTAATTCTTCGGAACTTAATAAATTAATCTTCCTGATCTCGGAGTCTATAAATTTCTTACCCGATTCATTAATTAAATTACCGAATCGCATATCATATTCTTTCTTATTATAGGATAACATGAAAACACCTAAGAGATGACCGTCGAGTGTTTTATGCCCATGAAGCTTAATATTTTGTAATCCCTCAACGGTAATACTAAAAACTCGCTTTGCTGTTCTTTTTGATTCATTCAATAAGGCGAGATCAGCCTCCATCTTTTCAAGCAATTGATTTACCCTTGATTGAGAAAAATGACCAAAGAAAGAAATAAGTACTCTTTTATTGATCTGAATTTCCTCAAAGGTCTTCGTGTAGTGATCATTACACGTATCAAATAACTTAGATTGAGTTTTCATGGTCTAAACAAATTTAGAAAATAATTCGAGAAAAAAAATTTCTCATATATAATTGATTTTCTGCTATTTATATACGGATTGTAGTTTGTTTTGTTCTTCGACCTTTAATTACAAAAAACGACCTTTTGTTATGCAAATAGTGACGATAATAATTATTACAAAAAGCTGAAATTATTTTATTTTTTTTTCGATCTACGTTTTTTAAACAAAATTGTATATTTAGTAACTGACTGCCAAACAACTTTCTATGACAAGGACGATCATATTGATATTTATTCTCTTTGCTTTTCCAATTTTCGGATTTGCGACGCACATTGTTGGCGGAGAGATTACTTATCAATGCGAAGGTTATAATGCAGACGATGATACTTACACTTATACCATTACCCTTACGGTATACAATGATTGCGGTCCGGCAAATGTTAATAATACTTTTTTTGATGACCTGGCTTCAATTGGAATTTTTGAAGGGAATGACCTCTATGAAACCCTACTCATTAATTACCCCGGAACCTATACATTAATCGACACCGAATTAAATAATCCATGTGTTACAATTCCGATTTCAGCATGCGTTAGAAAGGCGGTTTACGAAAGTTCCGTTGATCTAAATTTTGAAAATGGCGGTTTTGACATTGTTTATCAACGGTGTTGTAGAAACTGGAGCATAAGTAATATCAATAATGCAGGTACAACAGGTATGACATTGCATGCTTATATTCCTGAACCTATTGATTCTACATGCAATAGCTCTCCTGTCTTTGATGTACTTCCTCCTTCTTTTCTATGTAATAATTATGACTTTGAATTGGATTTTTCTGCAAGTGATGCAGATGGTGATTCTCTGGTCTATGAGCTTTGTACTCCTTTCTGGGGAGGTTCTGTAGATATACCCCAACCTTCTCCTCCTATGTCTCCACCATTTTTCAATATCTCCTGGGCTTCCGCTTATAATGCAAGTGACCCATTCAGTACTGTAAATGGTTTAATACTAGATAGTCAGACAGGCATTCTAACTGGAATGCCGAATGAAATTGGCATTTTTGCTATTGCAATCTGCGTTAAGGAATATCGAGACGGTGTACTTCTATCACAGATTTACAGAGATTATCAGATCAACATTTATAATTGTCCTTCTGTGGTAGAATCAGTATTTGCAGAACAACAGGCGGATGACCTTTGCTCAGGACTTGAGATCGTTTTTGAAAACACATCTTCGAATAGTAGTAGTTTCTTTTGGGATTTTGGAATTGATGGAATACAATCTGACACTTCCAACCTAGATGAACCAACCTTTATTTTTCCTAATCCCGGTGCATATACCGTTACACTTATCGCAGAACCGGGAGGAGAATGTGCCGACACATCCTATCAAACTTATGTGGTTGAAAACCCAATAAGTGCTTATTTTAATACTCCAACTATTTCTTGTGATACGATTACGACCTTTTCATTTTTAGCGCAGGGAGATTACACCGGTGATCCTACTTTTCAATGGAATTTCGGAAATTCCCAAAGCAGTGATATTGAAAACCCAGGGGAAATCACCTTCCCCGGACCGGGATCCTATAATGTTTACCTCACTGTTCAGGCAAATGGTTGCCTAAGTAATTATGTTGGTGAAGTTATTATTCCTGAAAATGTAAATTCTGAAATTGTTCCTCAAAGTGAATTTTGTAATGGTTTTGAAATTACTTTCGGAAATGCAAGTTCTAATGCGCAAAGCTTTCAATGGATCATTGGTGATCCCGGTGATCAATTTTATTCAACAGCGGATTCCCCTACTATAACATTTAATAATGAAGGGATTTATCCTGCCCTATTGATCGCTTATAATGATCTCGCTTGTCCTGATACAAGCATGCAATTTTTTGAAGTCTTCCCCTATATGATGCCCTATTTTGATATTCCTCAAGATGTGTATTGTTTTGATGGACATGAAATTATTCTACTAGCTGAAGGTACTTATCAAGAAGATGCGCTTATCGAATGGAACTTTGGATCAAATGCTAATCAAGTTTTCTCTAATGATATTCTTACCTCAGACATCAATTATTCAGAACCGGGTGTATATCCGGTAACCCTAAGTATTTTCGAGAATGGTTGCGAAAAGAATTACACACAAAATGTTGAAATTCATCCAAATCCGCTTGCTAAATTCATCGTTTTAGATTCCGTCGGATGCAAACCATTAAATGTTCAATTTATAAATATCTCTGAAGCATGGACTCCCATGCAATATCAATGGAATTTTGGCAACGGCTCTTTTTCGATTGACGAAAGCCCATCGACTGACTATTATTTTTCAGGATCCTTTTATCCTTCTTTAAACGTCACTACCAGCAGTGGCTGTATTGATGAAAACACTTATACTTTAGAATGGCCAATTCATGTTTATCCATTACCACAGGCAAATTTCACTGTAGAACCAAATATTGTGGATATACTGGATCCACAAGTCTATATTTCAGATTATTCGCAAAACGCGATCTCTATCCATTATAATATTAGTAATGGCGATACCATTAATCAAGCTAATTTCTCCTATCTATTTAATAATGCCGGATTATTTGAAATAACTCAAACTGTATTTAATGAATATGGCTGTTTTAGTCAAGTTACAGGTGGAGTTAAAGTAAACGGCTTTTTATTTTTTATGCCTAATTCGTTTACTCCAAATGGAGATGGTTTTAATGATATTCTAGTACCTGAATTTACCGGAGTATTAGATTATTCTCTTCAAATATATGACCGATGGGGTCAATTAATTTTTCAAAGTTACAATCCTTATGATGGCTGGGATGGAAATAATACTCAAGAAGGAGTTTTCACTTATCTCGTGAAACTAACTGATCTAACAAATCTACCTCATCATTATAATGGCACGATCACTTTAATCCGCTA
>JAHECK010000031.1:3351-30101 GCA_024641785.1 Flavobacteriales bacterium
CCATCCTCATCGTATTCCTCTGAAACTTTTTTAAATCCATGGCTTTCATAAAAACTTTTTAAATGACTTTGAGCAGAAATACGAATTGCATTCTTTGGAAAACGAGATCTAATAAATTCTATAAGTTTTTTGTTTAATTGATGACCATAGCCTTTTGATCGATAGGTCAATTTAACAGCTACCCTTCCAAAAGACAACTCCTTATAACTAATTCCGGGCGGTACAACTCTTGCTACAAGGACTAATTCACCTTTCGGTGAATACCCCAGAAGATGAATCGATGACCTGTCCTTTTTATCTACTTCCTGATAGGGACAATTTTGCTCAACCACAAATACTTCCGTTCGAAGTGCATATAGATCATACAATTGATCAATCGATAGATCATTAAAATGGATCGCACTCCAAAGGATATCTTCTTCTTTTTGCATCATCATTTATTTTTATGCTAAATTTCATTGATTTTTATAGAAAGAAAAAACATGTGTGGAAGATATGTCCAAGTTTCTACAGTTGAAACAATTGAAAAGCGATTTAATGTTAGTGGAGATCAACTCGATCTAATGCCGCAATTTAATGTTTCTCCGGGTAAGACTGCTCCAATTATACTCGACAGGGACAAACATTCAATTTCTTTAGGTCAATTTGGTTTCAGTCCATCATGGTCAACAAAAAGAATGTATTTATTCAATGCACGTGCCGAAGGAGACTCGAATAAGGAAAATGATCCTGAATATACCGGTGGAAAAGGTATCATTAACAAACCCTCATTTCGAAATTCAATACGTCATAAAAGATGCCTTGTGATAGCTGATGCATTTATTGAAGGAAGTACAATAGATAAATTAAACAAACCCTACCTTGTATATTTAAAAAATCATGAACGCCCTTTTGCTTTTGCGGGAATCTATGACGATTGGATCGATCCCTCTTCAGGAGAGATCATCACAACCTATGCTATTATCACTACCGTTTCAAATTCCTTACTTCAAAAAATTCCTCACCATCGAAGTCCGGTGATATTGCACAAAAAATATGAAAATACCTGGCTAAATGAAAAGGCACCCCTAACGGATATCACACGCTTACTCCAACCCTATCCTTCTGATGAAATGAATGCTTACCCCATCTCTTCTGCAATAAAAAATCCAAATGCAGAAGGTCGTGAACTGATCGAAGCAATTGGTGAGCGAATAAACCCGGAATCAAACATTGTTTTTACAAAAAACAATAAATTATTTGGAATGGGGCATAGTCCGGGAAGGGAACGGAGAAATGATGATGATAAAAAAAATGCTAACTAAAGCGCAAGTACTTTTTCTTCGTCAATGGCAATGATATACCCTTTTACATCCATATAATTCATCGATCTGAAAGCTTCTGCATATTGATTTACCTGATTGCGGTATTCAAACAATTTCTTCTCATTCATCTGTCCTGTTTTGTAATCTATTACGCTCACCTTATTATCGATGATCACAATACGGTCAGGTCGTAAAAGATTTCCTTCTGCATCGACTAATTCTCTTTCTAAAAATTTCTCACCTTGTTCAGAAAACCATGAAGAAACAGGATCAAGATCAATAATTCGATTGATCTTATCCGTTAATATCTCCATTTCCGAATGACTGATAATTCCTTCTGTCAATGACTCATTCAGCGCTTCACTTAGATCTTCTCTATTATTTATTTTGGAAAACAATTGATGAATTGCCATTCCATAATCCAAGGCGTCTTTATTCTTTTCAGATCGATATTTTTTAAATTCATACGCGATCTTTAAATTTTCATTTCTCGAACTTCCCTCTACTTCTTGCATTTCAAAATATTCACTTTGAACTTCTTCCCTTACTTTATGAACCTTCCTTCGTTTTCCTCTTTCAAGAAGGGTTGATTCCTCCATCCCATCCATCCCTTTAATCGCTAATAAAACTTCTTGTGAAATACTATCCGAGCGATTATTATCACTCGTAAAAACATATAATCGTTCTCTCGCTCTTGTAAAAGCAACGTAGATCAGATTTATATCATCTAAGAGGCTTTTTTTCTTCTCAAAGTCATAATTTACTTCTAAAGGAGTATCCACTAAGGCACCACTTAACTTAACCAGAATTTTTGGCATCTCTTCGACTAAATCATCAGGCGCATCGATCCACTGATAATTTTGAGTTAGTTTTTTCATCCAATCGAGATAAGGAATGATCACTACAGGATACTCCAGTCCTTTTGATTTATGGATCGTCAGTAATTTTACGGCCTTAGAATTTTCTGGAGTACTGATCGAAGGATCGATTTCATCCCAGTAGTTTAAAAAGCCATCCAATTGATTCCCATTATAGCGAACATATTCGGCAATCACATCTAAGAAAGTATTGTAGTAAGCATTCAAGGATATTCCTAAAGAGAAAATGCGCTCAAGTGATTTTACCAATTCCAGCAAACTTAAGGAACGGAGGTATTCGTGATTTAAAGAAAAACCCAATTCTTTTAATTTACTTTTTACTGGTATCGAATGTGAAGTGATCAATTGAAGATCTTTTAAACTATCTCTTTCATATTTATAGATAAGCGATCGATACAAGGTGTATTGAATCTGAAGATCCTCGGGTTGAATTAAATATTTCATCACAGAAATAAGCAATGATACATCCTCTTGATTTTTTAGCACTAATGATTCGTCTGATACGACATCGATCCCATTCTCACTCAAAAAACTTGCAATTGATTTTAGATTATCCTTTTTACGGGCTAAAACCGCAATGTCTCCATATTGATAACCATCATTTATACTTTCATTTATACTTTCTAAAGTTCGAGTTAAATAGATGTCATTTTCTTCTAATTCTTCACTGCTTAATATCTCGAACTTCACAAAACCCTCTTCTTCGATCACTGATTTTTGTATCAGGTCATTATATACATTCGAAAATTCTGCTAAAGAGATCTTAATATTTGTGAAAAAATCATTGTTGAACTTTACTATTTCTCTGCATGATCTAAAATTACTTTCTAAGCTAATTCGCTCCACTTCCCGACTAAGGTTTTCTTCATATAAGCCAAAAATATTCCCTTCTGCCTTGTAAATTTTGGGTAGATCTGTAAATAACTCTACTTCTCCTCCCCTAAATCGATAGATGGCCTGCTTGCCATCACCAACAATTAGGTTTCTATTTTTACTCGCTATCGCATTATCAAATAAGGGTACAAAATTATGCCATTGTTTAATGGAAGTGTCCTGAAATTCATCCAGTAAAAAGTGCTTATAGCGCTCTCCTAATTTTTCATAAATAAAAGGGACTGCTTCATTTTTCACTACTCGATCGATCAGTCGATTAAAATCGCTTATTAGCAATATATTCTCTTCTTTACGAATAACATCAAGCTCTTTAACAATAAAAGATACCAAAGACATGATATGAATTTGATTTAAGATCAATTCATTGATCCTCACTTTTTCTGCGTTTTCTTTTAGATCGATCAAATCGTTTAAGAGCGAATGTAACTCATCTTCAATTTGAGAAAAAGGTTCGGTGATATCCGACTTTGATTTAGCTTTTAACCATATGTTTTCATTCAAGGCTTTGTTGACATAGGAATTTGGCCTGTCAAATTTCTTATCCCCCTGAGAAGCCATTCTGAAAAAGCCGTAAACTCCACTTCCTTTTTGAAAAAGGTCATCGACACTTAAGCCTGCATTAGCGATCAAATCAAGTCCACGCTCTCCCATCGACTTTAACTCTAAAATATATTGATCAACCGGTTCCTTTAATTTTATTACGATCTCTTCTAAGTTGAAAGTGGCGAGTTCTTTGTGCTTTTCATAAATATCATGCAATTCATCATTAAAATTCTTAATTGCAAAATCGTTTAGCAACCACTTTAAATTCCAGTTACTTCCCTGTTCGAACTGACTAATAAAAAAATGAATTAGGGTATTGGATAGCACTTTTCCTTCGGGAGTAGTAGATCCAAAACGATCAAAAAGACGGTCATTTGCTAATTCGATCCAACTTTTATAATCGAGACTTACATCAAAATCATAATGTAAATTGAGTTCTTTTGTAAAAGACCTAACCACCCGATGACTAAAACTATCTATGGTTGAAATAGAGAGTTGACTGAAATTCTCCATTATAAGCTCGAGGGCAATTCCGCAACGATCTCTTACTTCTTCAGGAGAGATCTTCAAGTTATTGGAAATGTCTTTTAAAAGCGATTCAATCGACTTGCTCTCTGGCTTATTATTACTGATCTGATCAAGAAATGAAAGTACACGATCTTTCATCTCGTTTGCTGCCTTGTGGGTAAAGGTAATCGCCATTATGCTCTTTAAATGCTCATCAATAGTGAATTCATCTTTACGGATCAACTCCTCGATAAAGATCCTGGCGAGATTAAATGTTTTTCCCGAACCTGCTGAAGCGCTATAAACTAAAAAATCCTTATCCATATTTATTTCGGAAAATTGCTTCCTAAAATTACACAATCGATAAGGCTGTACAAGTCCTTCTTTAACATTTCTCTGTTTATATTAAAGTTGATGTAAAAGTCCTGCAAAGTCTCAAGTCCTTACTTTTGAAAAACATTGTAAGCTGGCTTATTGCGTTGGTTTGTTTTCTGAAAAGCATATATTATATAAATGAAAAAAGTATCAGTTCTTCTTTCTATCATAGTCTTAATTGCAGTAGGTTATTGGGCTTTTCATGAATTTGTAAAGAAGCAAAAGGCAGTTTTTGATCTTTTATCTACCATTCCGGATGATGCCGTTATGATCATTGAAATAGGTAATGGTGGATCGGAAGCCTCTCTATTTTATCAGCGTTCGATGTTGTGGAATGATTTTGAGGGAACTCCTTTTGCCAAGGATGCCACTCCCTTTTTTCAATTCTTGGATAGTTTAAATGAAGATCATCAGATCATAATTTCTTTACACCCAGGAGATGTTATAAATCAAAGTTTAATTAGCATAAGCGATCCTTCCGGTCATATAAAAGCTTTGCTTTCTAAATATGGTGCTAAAAAGGAAGAAGGTGATGCGCCACAGTTTTTAAAATTAGCCGGAATTGATTATTTATTCGCCACGGAGGATAAGTATATCCGAGTTTCCAAAGACCGTGACTTACTAGTCCATGCTCAAAAAGAATCCGATCTTGAACATTCGATTTTAAATGACAGCTCTTTTGTTAAAATCCGCCCCTATTTAGAGAAAGTAAATTCAATTAAGATCTTTATCAATCTTGATCGCTTTTCGGAATCGATGAACCGAACGATCCTCGAAGATATCTTTGATTTTCCTGAGAATTTGAAAGGTTGGATCGCCTCTGATCTTTACGACAAAGCCAATACCATCGTATCCAGCGGCTTTGTTGAATTCGATCCAAAGGAAGAACATTTCTTTAGTTCCTATGACGGGCAAATCGCACAAGGACTGCAATATTTTGATATTTTGCCGGCAAATACAGCAATTCTCACTGCTTCCGGTCAAAGCAATCCGAAAAACTTTTTGAATAAATTAAATGCCGGTAATACCGATACCATTTGCAGTAAATATTTTTCTTCATGGATGGGGAATGCATTTGGAAATGCCATTTTAAACGGTGATAGAAAGATAGAAGAATTGCGGTTTTCGTTTTTTGAGATCCGTGATGTAGAAACTTTTTTAGAAAAAACACAGGTTTTCAAAGATGCGAATGTTGCCGAAATGGATTATAGAAGTTACCCGATCAATAAATTAGATTCTACTTTTACTTTTTCTTGTTTTTCAGATGGATTTAAACAGATCCAATCGCCCTATTATACCCTCATTAAAGATTATGTTTTATTCAGCTCGAACGAAGAAACACTAATGGAAATTATCAAACGATTTTTGAATGATAATACACTTTCAAGGCAAGAATCATTTTCAAACCTTAGAGATGAATTGTCGGATGAAACCAATTATTTATTTTATATCTCACCTGCGATGGCAGGTTCATTTTTGGAAAAAGAGATCGCCGACTCTCTCAGAAAGTACTGGCTCCCTGACGAAAATAAAATAAATACACTTCAAGCAATGGTGGTTCAAGTTTCGGCTTATAAACCGGGGAAAATGTATTTGCATTCTGTACTTCGCCATCAGGTGGTGAATTTTCAAGAGAAAGACAACAGTCTTTGGGAAATGTCGGTAAATGCTCCTATTAAAGGAGAAATTCATTTAGTGAGAAATCACTATTCCCAACATTTAGAAATTGCAGTTCAGGATACTAACAATGTCCTTTATTTGATCAATAATAAAGGAGAACTTTTATGGAAAAAAGAGTTAAAAGAAGAGATCATCGGAGATATCGATCAAATTGATATATATAAAAATGGCAAATTACAAATGCTCTTCAATACAGCGAGTAAATTGTATTGCATCGATCGAGAAGGAAATAATTTAGAGAAATTTCCAGTATCCTTAAAATTAAAAACACAGCTTCAGCACACCTTACTCGATTACGATTCAAATAAAGAATACCGAATTATCATTTCCTTTCCGGATGGCGATTTAGAATTATATGATGCAAAAGGATTGGCCGTAAAAGGATGGAAATTTGACAAAGTACGAAGTGCGATCTCTGAAACACCACAGCATATTCGTATCGATCGTAAGGATTATATTTACACGAGCACAAGTAATGGCACCATTCTTTTACTCGATCGAAAAGGAAAATCCAGGTTTAAAGCGAAGGAGAATATAGGCGATAAAATAGGTGATGCCTTTATCTATACAGCCAAGTCAATTTCAGGTTCAGGAATTTATTATATTGATAGTTTAGGTGCGATCGTTAATGTTCCATTTGGAGGTCAGAAAGAATACCTTCCTATCAAGGGTAAAAAAGGAGATCAACTCTTAATGGCTAAAATTAATGAGGATAATACAAGAGAATTTATTCTTTATAACTCCTCATCCATTCGAGTTTACGATTTGAAAGGGGAAAAACTTTTTGAAGAAATTAGCGTAAATGAATTAGAAGAAGCTCCTAAAAAATATCGTTTTGAGAAGAAAAATTGGATCGGATATACTGATAATAAAACTAACGAGGCTTTTTTAAGGGATGTAAAAGGAAGGATCCGTTCAGATGCACCCTATAGTGGAACAGGATCTTTTAGAATAGACGATATTAATCAGGATGGTATCATGGAATTGATCATACAAGGCGAACAAGGACAATTAATGGTGTACTCTTTAACAAAGCAAAACTAGTTTGAGGAAAAGAATTGGCTTCATATTAATATTAATAGTATTTATTACTTCATGTACGAAGTATGCCATCAATGATGTTCAAATATCACCGTGGGATGTAGATGTCGCATTACCTTTGATAAACAGCACTTTTTCGGTCAGTGATATTTTCGATCTTGATGAAAATTCGATCTTGGAACTGATCGATGAAGAAAGTGGATTGCTGGGAATTACTTACACAGGTAATATTCTTTCCTATCAAGCGAGTGATATTGTTGAAGTGGCTGATCAAAATTTTCAAAAGATCATCTCTTATCCGGATCCTGCATTTCCATTTAGTACTGTCGATACTTTATATCAAAGTGAAGTAATTACGCTCGACTTTGAAACGCAAAATTTAAATGAAGTAGAAACTTACTTTTTATCGCTTCTTTCGGGAGAACTTGACTTGACCGTTCAATCTGATATTGCCTATGTTAGTCAGGTTCGCATTCAGATCCCGAAAATGAGTAAAAATGGAATTCCCTATCAATTTGAATCTGCATTACAGGCCGGAGAAACGATCAGCGATTCTGAGGCTTTAAATGAATATTTAATGGACCTAACTCAAGAAGATCTTGGATATAATCAACTGAAAGTAAATTATAGAATTATCATAAACTATAATCCAAATTTACCGGCAACCGGCGATGATATTTCTTTCAATCTTCATTTTAATGAGCCAAAAATGAATTATGCTGTAGGCTATTTTGGAAGCAATACAATTGCCAATACCATAGACACGATCAAGATCGCTTTATTTAATAATACCATTCAAGGTCATTTTCAATTTATCGATCCTTACATGCACTTAGATTTCAATAATTCCTTTGGTTTTCCCACAGAGATCAATGTAACAGAATTTAAAAGTGTTCACCAAATTACCGGAATTGAAACCCCTCTTTTTCTGGAAGGGATCACTGAAGCTCCTTTTGAGATAAGTTTCCCCGTGCAGATCGGCGATTCTACATTAGACCAATATTATTTTGATAACAGTAATTCCAATATACAGACGATCCTTAATGATGGAGATAAATATATTATATGGGGAATTGAAGCTATATCAAATCCAAATGGTCAGGAAGGTCCTTTTAATTTTATTGATCATAAAAGTAAAATGGAAGCTACTACAAGGGTAACTATTCCACTAAAAGGATATGCCTGGGACTGGGTTTTTACAGATACTACCCATGTTGATTCAGGCGGAATAGGAGTTGAAAACCCGGAGGAAATAAATGATTTAACCTTAAGATTGATCATAGATAATGGATTCCCAGCCGAAGGAGTACTTCAGATCTATACTACCGATTCCTTATTTCAAATTACTGATAGTCTATTTGATGGACCTTCTCAGATCTTAGAAAGTGGGATTTTAATCAATGGTATTGTTAGCGAAGCCTCAAAAACGATCACTGACATTGCACTTACAGATGATAAAAGAGAGCATGTTTTAAATGCAGGTAGTTTTATTACCTTGGTAAAAATGCAAACAACGAATGGTAGTGAACAAGAAGTTATTCAGATCTATTCTGATTATAGTATTGGATTAATAATGGGAGTAAGAGCAACTATAAAAATAGATCCTAATAGCCTATGAGACTAAAATTGATCATAGCGCTTTATGTCTTTTTTAATCTCCCACTTTTTGGGCAACAGGACCTTACTCTATTTCAATTTTCAGGAATTCCTCAGAATAATCTGGCCAATCCTGCAGCGATGAATGACGATAAAGTCGTTATCGGACTCCCGGTTTTATCTTCTGTAAATGCTGTTTATAATAATCGGGCATTTGCTTTAAACGATGGTCTTTTAACAGAAGAAGGCGTATTAGTGATCGATCCCGAATTACTCATAAGTAAACTTGATAAAATTAATTTCTTAAATTTTCAAGCACAAGATCAGTGGTTTTTATTTGGCTATAGATTAAAAGACAATTATTTTCAAATCAGTATTTCTGAAAAAGCATCCGTCGATTTTGCCTTTCCAAAAAAATTATTTGATTTTATTTTGCAAGGAAATGCAAATTTCCTTGGAGAACGCGTCAGTATCGAAAACTTAGGATTTAATGCGATCAATTACCGTGAAATTAGCTTAGGTTATGTTCACCAGATCAATAAAAAGTGGCAGGTAGGTGGTCATTTTAATTTGCTTTTTGGTCTTGCTAATGTTAGATCGAAAAATTCTTCCATTGGAATTTATACCGATCCGGAAAATTATAATATTACGGTTGATGGAAATATTGAAGTAAATACTTCCGGATTAAATAGCATTCAAGGAAATACGACAGACTATTTAAAACAAGGGAAAAATTTCGGGGTTGGAATCGACTTAGGAGTGATATTCCGTCCGAACGAAAAATGGGAAATAAGTACAAGCCTCATCGATATGGGCATGATCTGGTGGAAAAACGATCTGAATACTTATACCAATAATTATAAAACCTTCACCTTAACAGGCGTTGATATAAAAGATTTTGTATATGATAATAATCTGGAAGGTGATTCATTATTGACTGAAATAGGTGATTCTTTGACAGATGTTTTTAGTCTGGAAGAAATAGAGAAAAAATATAGTAGCGGACTTAGTCCTAAATGGTATGGAGGTGCTAAATTTTATCTTAACCATAAGAATCGGGTTTATGCAAGTACTAATCTTCAGTTTTACCCATCCGGAATTCGGTTCGGATTTTCTGCGGGATATGAGCTTGATCTAAATAAATTTCTGGGTTTAACAGCGAACTATTCGATCTATAATAATTCATTTTCAAACTTTGGATTCGGTCTTCGTGCAAGAGTCGGTCCTGTTCAACTTTATGTGATGAGCGATAATCTTCTCGCTTCATTCAATTTGTATAATTACAAAAGTGTTCATATCAGATTTGGTATAAATCTACTGTTTGGAGATATGAATAAGGTCCCTGTAAAAAATAATCTACTCTGATTTATCTCTTTATTTCTGTTCCTAAAGAATTGCGAATAAGTATTCATTTTAAACGAGAACTCATCATTTCGTAAAAGATTCCTATTTTAACCCAAAAAAAATCTTTAAATGATAAAATTACCACTTGAAAATGACGCAATTGTTCTTGGAATACTTATCATAATTTTAGCTTTCGTATTTTATACTCATGCTTCAAAGAACCGATTCCTGGTGTCTTTCTATAAGTATATTCCTGCGCTACTATTATGTTATTTTATTCCGGCGATCTTTAATTCTTTAGGAATTATTGATGGCGAATCTTCAAATTTATATTTCGTTGCATCACGTTATCTTTTACCTGCCAGTTTAGTTTTATTAAGTCTTAACATCGATCTAAAAGGGATCATTGGTTTAGGACCCAAAGCGCTGATCATGTTCTTTACCGCGACTATAGGGATCATCATCGGGGGACCATTGGCCTTATTGATCGTAGGTTATTTTTCACCGGATGTTTTTTTTACAAGTGACGGTGAAGCTATCTGGCCCGGACTTGCAACTATAGCAGGAAGCTGGATCGGTGGTGGAGCAAATCAAACGGCGATGAAAGAAATTTTTGGTGCTAGTGACAAGTTGTTTTCAGCAATGATCGTAGTTGATGTATTTGTCGCTAATTTATGGATGGCTTTTCTTTTATATGGTGCCGGCATAAGTGATCGATTAGATGTGAAATTAAAAGCAGATAATTCCGCTATCTCCTCTTTAAAGAAGAAGATGGAAGATTTTTCCGATAAGATTACCCGGATTCCTACAACTACCGATCTGTTCATGATCGCTGCAATTGGTTTAGGAGCAGTTGGTTTATCGCATCTATTAGCCGATCTGATCGCCCCTAGAATTAGCAGCTCTATTGAAGCAATACTTGCAGTAAATCCAAAATCCTCAGTTCAATTCATCACTTCTTTTGGCTCTGACTTCTTTTGGCTCGTCGTATTCTCCACCACTTTTGGAATCTTATTATCATTTACAAAAGCGAGAAATTATGAAGGTGCCGGGGCTTCTAAAATAGGTTCCGTTTTTCTATACATCCTGGTTGCAACCATTGGAATGAAAATGAATATTGGTGAACTTATACGCGAATGGGCCGTTTTTAAATACCTCATCATAATCGGATTGGTTTGGATGCTGATTCATATCACCATCTTACTTGTGGTTGCTAAACTCGTAAAAGCACCTTTCTTTTTTGTTGCAATAGGTTCACAAGCGAATGTTGGAGGCGCTGCTTCGGCACCCATTGTTGCGTCTGCATTTAGCCCTGTACTAGCTCCGGTTGGAGTGTTACTAGCTGTATTAGGCTATGCCATTGGAACATTCGGAGCCATCATGGCAGCGATCATGATGGAAATTGTATCCATGTAATTTTATATTAGAAAATTGAAAATAGGCTTTATCATAAATAGTTTAGTCAGTTCGAAACAGAAAATAGAAAGCATCTTTTCTTCTTTTGAGAGTATGGATCTGAGCATTGAGTATTTCCCTACCGAATATGCAGGTCACGCAATTACTATTAGTCAGAATTTAAAAGAAAAAAAATTCGATTGGATCATCTCTGTAGGAGGCGACGGAACCTTAAATGAAATTGTGAACGGTTTAATTCACGAAGATGAAAGCGACCTTGATCTGCCCAATTTAGCTATGTTTCCGGTAGGTACCGGTAATGATTATAGTTTAAGTATTAAGACCACAAGAGATCCTCAGGAACTTGTAAATGCGCTGCTGCTTAATTCTGTAATAAGAATAGATCTGGGGAGAGTTATAGACAAGAATAATAATAAGCGCTATTTTATAAATGTCGCTGATGCTGGAATGGGCGGTGAGATCGCTCAAAAAATTGCTACTTCCGGAAATGTGATGGGTAAATGGGTCTATTTCAAGACGATTCTTCAATCCCTTTTTACTTTCAAAAGGCCAACACTTCATATAAAAACAGCAGAAAAAGATATTGTAACGAAAGTGATCTCAGTCGTTATCGGAAAGGGAATTAGTTTCGGTGGGGGCTATAAAATATTATTTGATGCAAAATTAAATGACGGGAAGTTCTTTGTTGCTGTCATTGGAGATATATCAATCCTAACCTATTTGATTAAAATTCCGAAATTATTGACTGGTAAAAGAGTCGATCATCCGCTTGTAAGTTATTTCCATGCAGATAAGATCTCAATAAACAATGTTTCTAATATTGATTGCTACTTAGAAATGGATGGGGAGCCCAGCTTTTCCTGTCCGGTTGAAATGGAGTGCTTAGCTTCGAAGATCAACTTTCTGAAGCTAGATTAATACAGCATCCAGATCATAGAAATCGGCTTTTGTAATTCTTACCATTACAAAATCGCCTACTTTAATATCCTTTTGAAATGGAATGATCACCTCATTATCAACTTCAGGTGAATCGTATTCGGTACGTCCATAAAATAAATCTCCTTCATGACGATCGATAATGACCTTTAATTCTTGTCCGACTAATTTTTGATTATTCTCCCAGGCTTGTTCCGACTGCATATTCATAATATCATCTGCACGTCGGCGTTTTTCCTCCTGAGGAACATCATCATTTAATAGAAAAGCATGGGTATTCTCTTCATGAGAATAAGTAAATACGCCTAAGCGATCAAATTTCATATCATTGACCCAGGCTTTCATTTCTTCATGGTCTTCGATCGTCTCTCCGGGATACCCTGAAATAAGCGTAGTTCGAATCGCTATACCCGGAAGTTTCGCCTTGATCTCTTCGATCAATTTTGTCGTTTTTTCCTTTGTTGTTCCCCTTCTCATGGATTGCAACATCTTTGTAGAAGCGTGTTGCAACGGCATATCCAGATAGTTACAGATATTCTCCCTCTCTTTCATCACATCCAATACATCCATTGGAAAACCAGTAGGAAAAGCATAATGAAGACGAATCCATTCCAGCCCTTTAACATCGCTTAATTGGCGAAGCAGTTCGGCTAATTTTCGTTCGCCATAAATATCCAAACCATAATACGTAAGATCCTGAGCGATCAAAATAACTTCTTTAGTTCCAATTTTAACTAAAAACTCCGCTTGTTTAACGAGGTCCTCAATCGGTGTTGAAACGTGCTTTCCCCTCATTAATGGGATAGCACAAAAGGAACAGGGTCGATCACATCCTTCAGATATCTTTAAATAAGCGTAATGCATTGGGGTGGTAAGCAAACGTTCTCCCAATAATTCTTTTTTATAATCGGCATTTAATGTTTTGAGAAGTCGGGCCATTTCACGGGTTCCAAAATAGGCGTCTACTTCAGGGATCTCTGTTTCAAGATCGTCTTTATATCGCTGAGACAGACAACCGGTAACATAAACCTTATCGACTAAACCTCTTTTTTTAGCATCCGTAAATTGAAGGATGGTATCGATCGATTCTTGTTTTGAATCATCTATAAAACCACAGGTATTTATGATAACGATAGAGGCATCATCCTTTTCCGACTGATGTTCTACTTCAAAACTATTCGCCTGAAGCTGACGCATCAATACTTCAGAATCATAAGTATTTTTAGCACAGCCTAAAGTGATGACATTAACTTTATTTTTCTTGAGTTGGCGAACTTTCATATTGGAAATAGATCTATCTTAATTAAAAAGAGAATCAACAAATTCGTGGGCATTGAATAACTGAAGATCTTCGATTCCTTCTCCAACTCCAATGTATTTTACAGGGATTTGAAATTGATCAACGATTCCAATCACGACTCCTCCTTTTGCTGTACCATCAATTTTAGTAAGTGCCAGTGAGCTCACATCGGTAGCTTTAGTAAACTGACGTGCCTGTTCAATTGCATTCTGGCCTGTTGAGCCATCTAAAACAAGCAATACTTCATGAGGAGCATCCGGAATTACTTTCTGCATCACGGCTTTAATTTTAGTAAGCTCATTCATTAAATTCACCTTGTTATGCAATCTTCCTGCAGTATCGATCAAAACAATATCTGCGTTTTGCGCCAGAGCTGATTTTAAGGTGTCATAAGCCACTGAAGCAGGGTCAGCGTTCATTCCTTTCTCAATCACCGTAACATCGGCTCTTTTGCCCCAAATTTTTAACTGATCAACTGCAGCAGCTCTAAAAGTATCTGCGGCTCCAAGAATTACTTTTTTTCCATCTGCTTTAAATTGAGAAGCCAGCTTTCCTATCGTAGTGGTTTTTCCCACTCCATTGACTCCAACAACCATGATAACGTAAGGTCCTTCGATCGATGGGATCGAATATCCTTTTTGCTGTTCCTTTTTAAGATCGAGTAATTCGGCTACTTCCGCTTTTAAAATAGAATTGAGTTCGCTCGTTCCAAGATATTTGTCTTTAGCTATTCTAGCCTCAATATTTTTAATGATCTTCAAAGTGGTTTCCACTCCTACATCAGAACTAACAAGTACTTCTTCCAAATTATCTAATACCTCATCATCAACAGTTGATTTACCGGCAACGGCGCGTGAGAGTTTACTAAAGACGCTTTCTTTGGTTAGTTCAAGACCTTTATCTAGCCTTTCCTTTTTATCTTTATTAAACAGGCCGAATAATGCCATAAATTATTGATTTTTTGATTGTTATCAGGAAACGCTAAGGTAAAAATAATAGTCCTTTTTAAGCTAGCGATTAGATAAAAAAAAAGCCTTCTCCATAAGAAGAAAGCTTTTCAATTAAAGATTTTCTAATTAGTTCTTGGCAAAAAAGTCTTTCACTTTATCATTTTCAACGATTTCCTCTTTGAAAACATAAGCTCCAGATTTTTCTGACTTCACCATTTTAATCACTTTACTGTGGTTTTTTCCACCACCTTTCTGTAAACTCGCAATTGTCTTCTTAGCCATGACTTAATTATTTAATTTCTTTATGAACAGTTGTACGTTTCAAGATAGGATTATATTTCTTAATCTCCAGTCTCTCCGGGGTGTTTTTTCGGTTCTTAGTTGTAATATAACGAGATGTACCCGCCATACCACTTTCTTTATGCTCAGTGCACTCTAGAATAACCTGAACTCTATTACCTTTTTTCTTTGCCATTTTATTTAACTTTTAATGACTTATAAATGTCCTTTAACTTTAGCCTTTTTCATGGCGGCACTAATTCCCAATCGGTTAATAATTCGCAAACCTGCTCCTGACACTCTTAAGGTTACCCATTTATCTTCATCAGGTATAAAAAACCTTTTATTGAAAATATTCGGATGAAAACGTCTCTTCGTTCTTCTTAATGAGTGAGAAACATTGTTCCCTACCATTACTTTTTTACCAGTTATCTGACAGATTTTTGACATGATTTCCTTTAACTCAAATTTCTAAAAAAATTGGGTGCAAATTAAGTGATTATAATTCAATCGCGCAACACTATACTTGTATTTCTTTTAGTAATTTTCCTAAACACATAATTGAACTTACTTTAATATTAGTCGATCGCTGCTTTCCAAGCCTCAAAAGCGTAGCCCTAACGCCATTTTCAGAAGCTACTGCGATCCAAATGGTCCCGACCGGTTTTTCTTCACTTCCTCCATCCGGTCCGGCAATTCCACTCGTTGCAATTCCGTAATTACTTCCCATTATTTTGCGAATATTCACTGCCATTTGCTTCACAACCGATTCACTTACTGCTCCATCTTTTTCCAGATCGATTTTTGAAACTCCAAGTAAATTTATTTTAATCTCATTAGAATATGCGATGATCGATCCTTTATAATATTCGGAACTACCCGGAATAGAGGTAAGCAAACTGGCAATATATCCTCCTGTACAACTTTCTGCGCTGGCAACAGTATATCCCTTTCGCTTTAATTCTTCCCCAACACTCACTTCTAATTTATAATTATCCTCACCAAAAACATATTCAGAGATCAGTTGATATAAACCCTCCACTCTTCGATCGACCTGAGCTCTTATTTCATCATTATCACCACTTCCACTTACCCTTATTTTCACAATTCCGGGTGAAGGAAGATAGGCAACACCGATGCCTAGATCGGTGGTTTCTTCTTCCCAGTCTTTAATTATTTCAGCGATAAATGACTCGCCTTTTCCCCAGGTCAAAACGGTTCTTTTGTATAAAAATGGTAATTTGAAATTCTCCCGGATCTTAGCTAAGCCGGAATCTTCCATAATCCCTTTTACTTCGTATGGAACTCCAGGTAGACTAATGATCACTTTATTGTTCTTTTCAAACCACATCCCGGATGCCGTTCCATAATTATTGATCAATTTTTGAGCATTATTCGGAAGCATCGCCTGTAGCTTATGAGCTTCTTTTATCTCAATTTTTCTGCCTTTAAAATAGTTTTCTAATCGAACAAGAACTTCTATATCCAGAGTTAATTCACTTTTAAAATAAGACACAAGGGTTTTCTTTGTCAGATCATCATTTGTAGGTCCTAAACCTCCGGTAATTATAACCAGATCAACTAATTCGATCGCCTCATCGATCGCTCTGATGATCTCCTCCGACTTATCGCTAATACTATGAATTTGACGAACTGTAAATCCAATTTGATATAATTTCTCTCCTAACCATGCGGAATTAGTATCCACGGTTTGCCCGATTAAAATTTCGTCACCGATCGTAATTATTGAAGCTAACATGTATTTGAAATAGACCTCAAAAATCGACATAAAATTGCTGTATAAAAAGAGATTTTAACACATAAATTAAAGACTTTCGTCAGAATATTCTTTTAACTTGTAGCCTAATAAAATATTGAATGAAAACAGTCCCTTTTTTAGAAAATAAAGTCCCGATTGAAGCTTCCGAATTGATTGTTAGAGAGGATGGTTCGATCTATCATTTACAACTAAGACCGGAGCATATTGCCAGAAAAATAATTGTCGTCGGAGATCCCAATAGGGTAAAAATTATTAGTGATCGATTTGATAAAGTT
Source organism: Flavobacteriales bacterium (assembly GCA_024641785.1). Classification (GTDB taxonomy): domain Bacteria; phylum Bacteroidota; class Bacteroidia; order Flavobacteriales_D; family JAHECK01; genus JAHECK01. The sequence goes on from JAHECK010000031.1 coordinate 20,450, forward strand.
GAGTATAAAATAAGCGGAAGAGAATTTCAAACTCATACAGGGTATATAAATGGTGAACGACTTTCGGTTCTATCCACAGGGATTGGAGTTGATAATATCGACATTGTATTGAATGAACTGGATGCGGTTGTAAATATTGACCTAGAGACCAAAATTCAAAAAAAAGAGCACACTGAATTAGAAATTATTCGCCTTGGAACATCAGGATCATTGCAGGAAGATATTCCCACAGGGAGTTATATCGTTTCTGATTATGCTATTGGATTTGATGGAATGATGAATTTTTATAAGAAGTTATATGATGATGACGAGAAGGAATTATTAGATGCTTTTCATCAGCAAATTGATTATCCGGCAGAATTGCCTTTACCTTACATTGTAAAAGCATCTGATAAATTAGTGAAATTATTAGCCCCTGGGAATATAACTGGAATTACCGCTACTGCCAATGGTTTTTACGGTCCACAAGGCCGAAAGTTAAGAATTGAAATGCTTTTCCCTGAACAGAATAAAGCGCTTGGGAAATTTTTATTTAAAGGCAATCGAATCGCCAACTTCGAAATGGAAACCTCTGCCTTATATGGTTTATCTGCCTTACTTGGCCATAAAGCAGTTACGGTTTGCGCAATAATAGCCAATCGATATCGTAAAGAATTTACCAAAAGACCTGACCTTGTGATCTCTGACTTGATTGATCAGACGCTGGAGCGATTAACAAGTTAATTGTTAAAAAATTAAAAATCTTTTCCGAATTTTAGCTATCAGTGAAAGTATATTAGCATAAATGCTGATAGAACCTGCAGAAATAAATGCGCTGATAAAACTTATCGATGATCCCGATGAGTTCATTCATGTCCATGTAAAAGAAAAGATCATCGATTATGGACTGGATGCTATTCCCTATCTTGATAAAGCCTGGAATTTTAAACAAAGTAGTGAATCCCTAAAAAAAGAATTAGAACAAATTAAGCATCATATCCAATTTGTTAATACAAAAAACTTACTGAAAGATTGGAGCGAATTAGATGAACCGGATCTTCTTGAAGGATTTATTCTTATTAGCAGATACAAATATCCTGACATCTCTTCGCAATACATTAAAAAATACCTCGAAAAAATAAAACAAGATATCTGGATCGAATTAAATCCAAACTTAACCGCCTTTGAGCAAATAAAGATCTTTAATAAGATCTTCTTCGAGATCTATGGATTTAGAGGGAATGCTAATAATTATCATTCTCCAAAAAATTCATTTATTAATACCGTACTCGAAAGCAAAAAAGGTAATCCATTAAGCTTATCCATCATTTATATGATCATTGCTCAAATGCTGGAATTTCCCCTACACGGTATAAATCTCCCTAACCATTTTGTATTAGGTTATGTAGATGATCACTTATCTCGACTTACAGGCAATAATAAGAGTAATGTGGTATTTTATATCAATCCGTATAGCAAAGGCGCCCTTTTAATGAATGATGACCTTGAACGCTTTTTATTTGAGTTGAAACTCCCCTTAAAAGATGAGTTTATTCTCCCTTGTGATTCTAAAGCGATTATTTTAAGAATTATTAATAATCTAATCAATGCCTATCTCCAGGAAAACCAAGAAGATAACGTTATTGAACTAAAAGAAATAAAATCGCTTTTTCCTGAAGATTAATTAGTACAACACCACTTTCACATCCGGCCTTATCCGCTTAAAAGAATCGATCCTCTTTTGACTAAGATCTGTATTTGTAAGCTTTACTTCTTTCAGATTTGTCATTGTATTTAAATAATTGATCTTGCTAATCCTCATATTTGAAAGATCTAACTTTTCTAAATTTTCTAAATTTGATACTGCTTTGATATTTTCGACCGCAGTTGAAGCTAAAGATAATTCTACCAGATTAGTGAGGGTGCTTATAAAAGATAAGTCGCTAAGCGTTGTATTTGAGAGGTCCAAAACCGTTAACTGTGTCATTTTACCAATACTGCTTACATCAGTTATAGCTCCGTTATTTATAGACAAAGAATTTAGATCGGATAGACTTACCAAGGGGCTTAAATCGCTTAGCGAAACATGGTCTAGCTTTAAATATTTTAGTCGCTTAAACTCAATGAGTGTTTTTAAATTCAGGCCGCTTAGATCACTTATAATCAGCGAATCAGTATTTACTAATTCTTGAAGATCCTGTCCGGAAGGGTTTGTATTAAAACTAATTTTCTTGCTGAAATAGTGAGTCCAATCAGGACTTAAAGTAGCCCACCACTTTGTCAAATAATCACTTTGATAGATCAATAAAGCATCATTTTTACTATTGAATTTCAAAGCCATTTCCTGATCTACTCCGGAACTATCCGCTTCGATCAGTTTTAAGCTAGAAATAGCAATGATGCTGTCTAAATTTGAGATTTTTGTATTCCGAATATCTAGTTTTTGTAAAGAATGTAATTTGCTTAATGGATCAATATTCGTGATCGGAGTTCCTGAAATATCTAAAACGGTAATATGACTAATCGTAGAGATCGGGCTTAGATCTGTAACCATCGTCCCACTCAAATTCAGGTTTTTTAAATTGATTAATTCCTGAAATCCTTCTAAAGAGGAGATCGTTTTTTGACCTGATAGATTAGCGCTTTCAGTAAATATTATTTCATGTAGGGTTTCAGTATTCGGAGGCTCACTTATGCTGTCGATCCGAGATCGAATAAAGTTTTTTAAGTTTTGATCCAGACCTGTCCACCAATTCTGTAGCGATTGAGTTTCATAAATAATGATCACTCCCGGCTTTTTCGAAATAAACTTCTTTACCTCATCAATATTCACCTTTGAATTATCGCAATAGATCATTCGTATTTTTGGTAATGCAGCTAATGGAGAAAGGTCCGAGATCTTAGTATTATCAAAAGCAATGATCTCGAGATTCAACGAATCACTAATGGCCGAAAGTGAGCTAATTGAAGTAGCATCAATATGAAAGGAATGCAACTTGTGTAGAGAATTAATTATACTAATGTCATTAAAAGAAGTACCCGAAACATTTAATGAAATTAAATTACTCAGGTCGCTGATAGCATCAAATTGATTACTCTTGTAGTCGCTAAGATTTAAATATTCCAGACTTGGCAAATCACTTAAAAAATTTAGGTCCCCTATCATTGTATTGGCGATCGATAAGTAAACCAGATCGGTCCAATACTGTGCAACTGAAAGATCAGTTACCCCGGTGTTATCGATATTCAAATGCTTCAATCCGGATAAATATTGCAGATCGTTTAAGTTATTTAGCAATGAATAACTTGCATTTATTTCAACAAGACTTAAAATTGAACGCAATGGACTTACGTCATCAATAGCGCAATGACTAAAATTAACGCTTTCGAGAAGGGTAAGTTTATTTAAAGGTTTAAGATTTCTAATTGAATCTGAAGCTTCAATGCTTAAAGATTTTTTCTCAAAAATTCTTTTGATCGAAGAGTAAATTGAAGCTGTATTAAAAATTAAAGTATCTCCATTCTGATCATAGATCGAATCATTCAAGGAAATTTCAGGGTATTTTTCAACGAAAGCATCGAAGTTTACGCTATCGTTTAGTTGAATTTCATCACTAAAATACTTCCTCCAAGAAAAATCAAGCTCATTCCACCATGCAGCCATATCCTCTTTTTCGGAAAGCTTGGTCGTATAAACACTTACAATTTTAAATTCTTGTGCCTGTTCATTAAGATTAAACTCGATGTATCTGGGGTTAATTTCTTTTAAAGCTACCCCATAAAGGTTTTCGCCTTCAAGACGCTCTTCTAAAGTGACTTTATAATAGACTTCATTTTGATCGTTTAATCCCTTATTAATCTCACTTACCTCGAAAGTGAATTTTATAAAATGGTAAAAGAAAACAACATCTTGAAGGTAGGATTGTGCATTTTTATTGATAGGCATATTCCGATTCGGATCTAGATCATCTTCGATCTGAACTTTATCATTATCGAAATACTTTAGATAACTCTGACTTATTATTTGATCTTTATCTTGTTGACTTACCGTTGGGTCTCCTAATAAATTAAGCATGGTTTGAAATGACTGCACCATGAATTTGAGGTCATTTTTATACTTGTCTTCGGCACTTTCTAAGTGCTCAGGGTCCTTATCTTGTGCGATTCCTTGAAAAAAGGAAAAAACAAATAAAAAAATAAGAAAACTATTTCGTCTCCTCATAATAAATATCTTTTAGCAATTGGTTTTTATCAAGTAAATCAATCTCTTCGAGCTTTGTAATTAACCAGCCATTATTAAATCCACTGCGGTTAAATTCTTCCAATTTAAAATAATAGCCTTCAACTTGAAAAAAATGGAAATTCACTTTTTTAACACCTACAAATCGAAGATGATCCATTTTCAATTCATAAATAAATATACTTAGAAAATCAGGAACAAAACTTTGATAGGTATAATACTCTACTTGCGACTCTTCTCTGAAGACTTTCCCAAGATTCATAAAATCAAGCTCATGACTCAAAGGATGAAGAAACTTATCTGTTCCTTCTGGGTCTTTAAAAAATAGTTGAGCAAAAGGTTTAAAATAAACCTGACTTAAAACCCATTTCGATCCCACTGATTCTTCCTGAAGTTTTAGAAAAAGATGAGCTTCATTATTTACTCCATTATAAATTACATTTACAACTACCTCCGCAAACCATTCGCCCCCATGAAAATCCAAATAGACTGGATCTTTAGAATTAGTAACATCCTTAATAAATGAGGCCTTGATACTTTTAGAGATCTGAGTTGATTCCTGATCGAAGATCAGAGGCAAAGTCTGCTTTCTTAAATAATTATCCCGATAAGCCGGATTTCCTGCATAGATCTTTTCTCCTTGTCCGTCTTCCTCACTATTGAAACGTCTGAAAAATTGGTTTACCTGTTTGGTTTCGGCATAGAGTACCGTTTCATCTTCAAATAGGTCCCCAATAACCTGGGCCCTTAAAAAGGGCCCGGTCAGTAGAAATAATACAATTAAAAGGTATTTGCTCATTTTTTTGTTTCAGCTACGCGCACATCTCCAAGGAGTACATCCCAAAAACCAATGGTACGTCCATTAATTTGGGTTTGCTTGCGTTCAACATAAACGGTAATATCTTTTTTTGTTGTGTCTTTATACTTCATTCCTTCCTTGGTTGTTCCTTCAAAGCGTTGGTAGATTGTAATAACCCCAACCCATTTACCGTCAGGCATTTGCTCCAGATCTGAAATATACTGAATGTTAAACCAGGATATTTGAACTTTATCATAACTAAGGGCCATTAAGCGTTGAAAATATTCTTTTACAGGATAGTTATTGATCTTATCGGAACCCAATTTAGAAACTCCCATTTCACTTCCTTCCATAAATAGTTCAGTTGCTCTCTCTATAACACGTTGAGCTTCTGAAGCTGGTGTTTCTTTACTTCCAATAATTGAAATGTACTTTTCAAGATCCCTGATCTTTTCCATCGCTAAAGAGTCGATAGCCAGTTTTCTTTCTTCCGATATTTGTTCCTGCGCAAAAGTTGGAATTGCGAATAGAACTAATAAAAATAGTGTTATAGTTGCTTGTTTCATTTTCGTCTTTTTTATGGTTTTAATTATTTAAACCTTATTTTTTTCTTAATTCTAATTCGCTGATCTTCCCGTTTTGATCATAGGTTAAGGTTTCAACTTCAGCTTTATAGGCCTTTCTATCTTTTAAATAATTCAAATAAGCTTTAATTGTAGTTGGCTTGTCATAATCTTTTACACCATTCTCTTCCGCAATAATGATTAGAACCGGAACCAGATCTCCTGCGAACATAGGCATCGTATTCGAAATGATCGTATTCGCTTTTGCAGTGTTTTTTTCTCCCACTAAAGCGGTGAAATATTGATTTAAATTTCGTTTATCTGTCTCGATCTTTAAACGCTTAGCCTCAGCATCTCTGGCAGCTGCAGCTTTTTCCCTTTCTTTTTCCATCAATGCAGCATGCGCTGCTTTATCGGCTGCTAACTTATCCTGAACTTGGATAACCAGGTTTAAAACCCCTGGATCTTCAAGTTTCATTGCCTTTACTTTATTTAGTAAAGCATAATTTTCATCAATATTTTCCAAGGTTTTATCATCAAGAATACCATTCAAAATAACTGTCGCCTCTTTAATCATATCCGCCATTCTTGCAGCTTCAGCTGCTTGTGCCGCGGCTAGTTCTTTTTTCTTTTTACATCCACTTAAACTGGCTGTTCCGAAGATCAGTGTGCCAATAATAAGAGCTTGTGTGATTTTTCTACCTATGCTTTTCATATTTCTTATTTTACGAAATGGGTTTGATTTTTACATTGCAAAATTAACGATAAATAGTATCCGAAAATAAAACAGGTGCTTTATTTATCAATACTAAATTAATGGCAATTTGGCCTCATTTGTAGACTCTTGTTGTCAAGTTATCTACATGTTTATTCACGATTTATTCTTTTTAGCGTATTTTTAACACTATACAATAGTCTTTATTTTCTGGAGTTAATTAATTAATGGTAGACGAACAATTACAATCTCGTATAGACTTCCTTAGGAATGTCCGGATCTTCAGAAAAGCTTCGCATACCGAATTAGTGCACCTCGCTTCAACATTAAGTGATCAAATAGTCCATAAGGGTGAGAAGATCATTTGTAAAGGGGATGTCGCAAATAACATGTTTATTATCGCTAAAGGAAGAGTGAAAATCCATGACGGAGACCATGTGTATAATGAAGTTGGTAGAGGTCATGTTTTTGGTGAATATTCTTTATTTCATACCCATACACGAACCGCTTCTGTTACCACACTCGAAACGACTTACCTCCTGAAATTAAGTCAAAGTGATTTTAAAAAACTTCTAAATAATAGTCAGGATATTCAACTTAGTGTTATTGAATCATTAGTGGATACCATTGCCATTCAAAATGAATTAGAAAAAGAACTCGCTGAGAAAAAGGATCAGATCGAAATTCAAAAAAAGGAATTAGAAAAAGCGATAAAAACGAAGGATCGTTTCTTTTCATTACTCGCACACGATCTTCGTTCGCCTCTATCAACACTTGGAAGTTATTTAAACTTAATTATTAATTCGGAACTATTATCCCGTGAAGAGATAGTTAAATACGCAAGCGATATTCAAGTATCTGTTGAGAATGTAGTCGATATGCTCAATAATTTACTTAACTGGGCCATCTCTGAAACAGGAGAATGGAATATGAAATTGAAGAATTTTAATATCATCCCATCCATAGAAAGAGTGATTGAATTATACAATGATCTTGCTCTTAAGAAAAATATCGCTATTACAAATAATAGCAAACCTTTTACTGTTTTTGCAGATCAAAATAGCCTGGATGTGATTTTAAGGAACCTCCTTTCTAATGCGATTAAGTTTACGCCCGAAAACGGAAAGATCACCCTTGATTCGAAAGAAGAAGGTGATTTTGTAGTCCTTTCAGTAAGTGATAATGGTATAGGAATGGACGATGTTACCATTTCAAATTTATTCAGTATTGAAATAAAAAATAAAAAATCAAATCAAGAAGCTGGAACTGGTCTTGGACTTATGCTATCAAAAGAATTTACTGAGAAAAATGGAGGTACCCTCTACTTTGAATCTAAAGTAAATGTTGGAAGTACTTTTTATGTACGATTACAAAAAGGAAAATAAAATTTACTGATCAAGCAATATGATCTCGGCAATAAGAGGGAAATGATCAGAAATATCCTTCGCTTCTTTCACAACACGGGCATCTATCATTTTTATCTTTTTCTCATTGTAAAAAATATAATCGATTTTTATATAAGGCTCAATGGTATTAAAAGTGAAATAATTTTTCTCATCACTTAAATAAAGAGAATCAGAAATAACACTCTTCATTCCATCGATCGCTAATATTTTCTCAATTGTATTCTCAAGCATATAAGGTTTCTCGGCACCTATTGGAGTGCAATTAAAATCTCCCACTATCAGGATCGGATAGTCCTTTTCATATTTATTATACAAGTCTATCAGTTGATCGGCCTGAATTTCTCTTGCACGTGCATCCCACGCTTCCAGATGAACATTAAAAATGGCTAATTCTCTTTCTCCAATATTCAGGATATTTACCTGCGCAAGACGATCTAAATAAAAAGCATTATAATAAAATGGATAATCTCCTTTTTGTAAAAGCAAAGATTCATTTTGCTTAATAGGATAAACACTTGCAATTGCTTGCCCCGAAAGTATTTCTCCAAATTGCATCGAAATAGGCCAATATGGAAATGGAACATAGTTTTTATCCCAATTGATGACCCTTGATGAAAATGGATAATTTAGCTCTTTTGAGATCTCTCCCAATTGATCCACATAATACGAACGGTTTGAATGGAAATCAATTTCCTGAAAACAACATACATCAGGGCTAAGGTCTTTCAATAATGATTGCAGTCTCTTCTGGTTTGTATCAAATAGCTCCTTATCTCTATCAACCGCCAAATTATTTGTCATACCTGATAAATAACCGATATTATAAGTCATTACACGAAGGGTATCGTTCGCTCTTTTTGATTTAGCATTCTCATTAAAATAGAGGGTGGCTTCATTTGCTTCACTTCTTTTAGAAGCACTTCCCCAGAAATAAAAGAGGATAACAAATAATAGAAGTACTACTAAAAGCGCCAAAATTACCCTTCCAATTTTTTTCATGCTTCTTTTCATATTACTCAGCTTAAAATTCTATTTTTTCATAATGCCCAATATCATCCATCTTTAGTGTTGCATAACTTCCATCATGGCCTAAAATGGGAACAAACTTAGCTCCCCATACTATTTCATTGTATTTATATGAAGTACGCGTATGTACATGTTGTGAATAGGTCTCATCATAGGCTTCCAATTGCAGAATCACTTCTGCTTCCGAATCAGAAAGTTCCTCATAAGTTAAATTAAAAAGAGGACTTTCCTCTATAATTGGATGAACAATCGTCCAACTGGCTGGCAACATATTGATCGTGGCTATTTCAAGAGGGAGGGCATAATATTTTCTAGAATTAATTCCTGAATTTTTATCGATCCAGGAGATCATCATATTTGCTTTTACATTGAGCAAGTGGTTTTCTTTTGCATTCGCAAGACGGATCATCAAACCTTTTCCACCTTCTTTGTAAGGAGCTAGCAATGCATTTTTACTATATATGATCCCTGATTTTGGTTTCGAAAATTTCCCATACAATAAACCAGTTGCCATTGCAAAACTCATCAAGCCAATAAAAGATTCGAAGGTGGCTAAAAGACTATGAAAAGTGCTGATCGGACTTAAATAACCAAAACCAACAGTTGTTAAGGTTTGTGAGCTGAAGTAAAAAGCTTCTAAAAACTGATCTAATTTAGTTAAGCTGTGATCCCCTGATAACCCATCTATTCCGGCCCAATAATAAAGCGAAGCAAAAATAAAATTGATAATAAGGTAGCCTAAAAACATAAAGAGAAAAAAACGGATCCACGACATTTTGATCAGCCAGTGAAATACACTAAATCGCTCCATAAAAAAGAGCCCGCTCTTTCTAACATTAAAGCTTCCGTCTTTATTGATCAAACGATTCCCTTCATTTTCAGCATTATTGCTAAATCCGGTATCAAGGATAGATCTCCTCTTTT
>JAHECK010000219.1 GCA_024641785.1 Flavobacteriales bacterium
CCTTTTTAAGGATTCGGGCAGCGAAGATGGTTTTTGGTCATCCTTTTTATGTCTATCTGGCACAAAAACGCGGTAATCATTGATTCTATTAACAATTGGAAGAACTGTATTCGACGTTTCATTTTCGTCCAATGGACTAAATCCAAAAACTTTTTCTGGACCTATGTAATTTGAAGGAGCTGGAATATTCTTTATAAAGTTGCGTGGGAATAAGTTTTGGTCGTCCAATGGAATAAAAATATTGGCGAATGGAGTTGCGGTATAACCGACATAGGCATTTTTACCAAAGAGATTAAGTATTTGAGTAATCCATCCGTTAATAGAACTTTGTCTTTCAGGGTCATTTGAAATATTGATAGAAGCGTTATCCGCTTCATCATCAATTAGTAAAAGAGATTTATTCCGAATAACGCGGCCGAGCTCGCTATCTTCACTTGCTTGTGCTCCTAGCCATTGATAAATTCTACGGAGTACGTGTGGATTTTTTTTTATTACAGCTACAATAGGTTCAGAGGTGTTAAAGTTTAAACCTAATGCGTTTGCTGCCCCTTGGGTAAAGTCCCCCTTCTCAATACTTGAGGTTAAAGAATGGGCAACTATCGGAGAGCCAAAGTAAGGGTCGCCAACTCCAATTTGAATACTTCTTTGGTCAAAGGCTCTGGTGTGTTGTGTATCGAATCCTAAAAAACTTTCGTCAATCCTTATTTGAGTTTGGCTTCTAAGGTTGTTATGAATTCCTGCTAAAACTATAATTAATCCAAAACCAGCATCAGCGGCTTTACAGATAAGCCCTGTATAATTTGCTGTTTTACCAGATTGCACTTGCCCAACAACTAACCCCTTTTTGTTAATTGTAGCTTTAAGTGAAGGATCAAAAAAATTATCAAGAATGCTGTCTGTTATTCTGTCTAGTTTATTTATTACATCTGGTGCAAAATTCTTTTCAATTTCTAAATACTCCCTATACCTTCCCCAGAAACCATTTTCAAAATCAATTTCAGTTCTTTTTTCATTTAACCATGGATTATTTTCATCTTCCTTTAAAATTGTTCCAAACTCATCTTGTCTAATTGTATAAAGTTCTTCAATCCTTCTTATGAGCATTTCACGATCCTCATTTACGAAATACTTCATTTTAAGAACTTCATCAACTGCATCTTCAATTTCTTCCCTAGTAAATGAAGAACTATCAGATAGAAGTTGCCTAATATTTTTTATTGGATCCTTTTTACTCATTTATCAAAAATTCAATGTATTCTGGATAGAAATTGTATGGTTCGGTATTTAATATTCTTGCCTTGGCTTTTTCTATAGACATCCCACTAGCAAGGTAACCATTGAAAAGTTTTTGCATAGTTTCTTTAATAGAGTTGTGGTCTATTCCTTCAAAAGGTTGTCCATGTGGTTTTTCATTTTCGCTTTCTTGAAGGGTTATTAAAGGTACAGGTATTGTTTCCTCAATAAACTGAATTACTTTTTCAATGTCCTTTTTCAAATCGCCAGAGTTGGAAAGCAATTCATTTAAAAGAGGATGCTTTCGGTTGATTTTATAAAAACGCTTACCGTGCCTAGCTCTTTCTTCCCAGAAGGGAAAATATTCATCCGAAGCCAATTTGCGTTTAAGTACTTTCCCTTTATGTCTGTAAACTTCAACTGCTTGGTTCCGAACTTCTTTTGCAAGTGCTAAAATTTGTTCACGATAAATTGAGGGCGGTCGAGCAATTGATTTTTTAATATCTATTTGCCAATCATTATCAAAATTATTGGGTAAGTCAATTTGAATCCTACATAAGTCGTAATGAACCTCTCTTTTAAAAAGACTAAGCCAGTCACCTGCAACTAATAACCTTCGGTTTCTGTATACATAAAAACCTTGATGCGCTGTCCAACTGTCCTTAGGACCTTTTCCATAGTTATATTGTTCTGATGAAAGTTTTGAACGGTGCGGTAATACAAACCCTTTGATTCTAATCGAACCTCCTTGTAATCTCGTTTCAGGTTTAGTTTGCAATCCATCGATGCCAATCATAAATGGATCCCATGACTTAATTTCGCGATCACGGAAAAAGATTTTTAATCCTTCTTCCATATATCTATGAAAAACCATGGACAAGT
>JAHECK010000134.1 GCA_024641785.1 Flavobacteriales bacterium
GTTTTCGGCCCCCTCGTTTCGGCTATTTCAGCCGGTAATACAGTGATAATCAAACCTTCTGAATATACAACTAATACTTCAAAACTAATCCGGGAGATCATCGAAGCTATTTTCGATGAAAGAGAAGTTGCGGTAGTAAATGGAGGCGTCGATGTTTCCACAGAATTATTGAAAAATCGCTTTGATCATATCTTTTTTACAGGGAGTCCGAAAGTAGGTAAAATAGTGATGAAAGCGGCTGCAGAACATCTGTCTAGTGTAACTTTAGAATTAGGAGGGAAGTCTCCGACAATAGTCGATGAGAGTGCAAATCTAAAAGTAGCTGCGAAAAGAATAGTGGCAGGAAAATTTGCTAATAATTCTCAAACTTGCATTTCTCATGATTATATTTTTGTACATCGTTCAAAAAGTCATGAGTTTATTAGCTTATTGAAGGAACGGATCATTCATTCTTACGGTGAAGAAGCAAGCGAATCAAACGATTATTGCCGGATCATTGATGAAAATAATACCAAGAGACTAGCGAATCATATTCAGGAAGTAAAAATAGCAAAGCCCGAAAGCATCGTTTATGGAGGATTAAGCAATATCGAGGATTGCTATATTTCACCAACCTTGATCTTAAATCCTGAAAGAAGTTCATCGCTAATGAAAGAAGAGATCTTTGGACCCATCCTTCCGATTTTAGAATATGATACTATAGATGAGGTGATTGATCATATCAATTCAGATGAGAAGCCCTTAGCGCTCTATCTATTCTCTAAAAATGCAAAGAATATTAATAAAGTAAAGAATTTTACTAGTTCAGGGTCGATGAACATAAATGAAACTGCCATCCATTATTATCATTTAGGACTTCCTTTTGGAGGGGTTAATAATTCGGGGATTGGAAAAGCACATGGTTTATTTGGATTCAAAAGTTTCTCGAATGAAAAAGGAATTTTAAAGCAGCATTTAAATATGAGTCCGATCGAATTGATCTTCCCACCTTTTACTAAAATGAGTAAATTTTGGGTAGACCTTTTTATGAAGTATTTCTAATGATGAAGTTTTTATCTTTAAAACATCATTTTATCGTTTTGATCTTGATCGGTCTTTGTTTTTCAGGCTGTCGTAATAAAGTTGATCCATTAAACGAAAATCTTGAATATCATTATCTGCATCTTTCACACACCCGAACTCGATTGTTTGATGCAGTTTTAATGGATTCGATCGTTGAAACTAAAGACTTCTCTAAATATGATATGCTTTTGTTAGGAGGTGATTTGGCCTGGAATACTTCCGGGTCTGTAGAATGCATGGATAATGTTGATTCTCATTTTGATCTATCAAGTATAAATACCCTATGGACTATAGGAAATCATGATATTAATGATATGGATCTGCTTGAGGCCTATACTGGAAGACCTCCCTTTTATGCAAGCTATAAAAATGGACTTTGTTTTATAGTCTTTAATACCATGGACAGCTCGGAGTTTATTTCTAATGAACAATTGGCTTTATTTAATTCGGTAATGGATACACTTCAAATGAGCAGTCATTTAATTATCCTTACACACCATCTTGTATGGATGTATGGAAATTCTGACCTGGAAGAACTAATTAGTGAGACCTCGAATGCTCCTTTTGGAACATGCTCTTATTGCTTAAAGGAAAATAATTTTTATGAGACCATTTATCCAAGATTGCTTGAAGCAAGACAAAACGGAATAGAAGTCCTATGTATAGCTGGAGATCTGGGAGTTAAAGCAAAGGAATTTGAATTTATAACAGCAGAGGGAGTGAATTTCTTAGCATCCGGAATTTATGAAGGAGATGCTATAAACAGAGCATTAATTTTAGATCATTTTCCTAATAGAAGAAAACTATTTTGGTATTATATGGATTTGGAGAAACTGTAGTTTTCTTATTTCAAAGAAAGCACTTCATCCATACTTTCTCGAATAATAGCGCAAGCCATATCGATCTCATCATAAGAAATAGTAAGGGGAGGAGCAATACGAAAGGCATAGTCAGTGGATAAGAACCAGTAAGAGATCAATCCTTTTTCAATGTTTTTTCGAACCACTTGATTTACTATATCAAAAGAGTCCATTTCGATGGCGAAGAACATTCCGATTCTTCTAATTTCTTTAACGAGGGGATGTTTTAACTTCTTTTCGATATAAGCTCCTTTCGCATCAACTTCTTCAATGATCTTCTCCTCTTCCAAGACCTCAATATTAGCTAATGCCGCGGCACAATTTACAGGGTGGCCACCAAATGTGGTGATATGACCCAGCATGGGATCATGAGATAAGAGGTCCATAAATGTATAGGAAGAAATAAAAGCACCTATCGGCATTCCGCCGCCAAAAGCTTTGGCAATCGCCAGTATATCCGGAACAACATCAAAATGTTCAAAGGCAAACCATTTTCCACAGCGGCCAAATCCACTTTGAATTTCATCGAAGATGAGTAAGCTTCCGGTTTCATCACATCGTTTTCTAAGTGCAAGCATAAATGCTTTTGATGGAATGCGGATACCCGCATCGCCCTGGATTGGTTCAATGATAACCCCGGCTGTTTTATCGCTAATTTGCCAGAGTTGTTCAATGTTATTGAATTCCAGAAATCGAATATCAGGCAAGAGTGGACGGAATGGGGATTTTTTAATCTCGTTTGAAGAGATGGATAAGCTTCCTTGAGTATTTCCGTGATAGGCACCTTTAAAAGCGATAAGTTCCGTTCTTCCGGTAGCACGTTTTGCTAATTTCATCGATCCTTCGATCGCTTCGGTTCCTGAGTTTACAAAGTAGGAGGTAGAAAGCGGATCTGGAAGGATTTTATTTAATTTCTCGGCAAGTTTATATTGAGCGCTTTGCAGATATTCTCCATAGACCATCACATGCATGTGTTTATCTACTTGATCTTTGATCGCTTTAACCACTTTGGGATGTGAATGACCAATATTAGCAACCGATATACCGGAGATAAAATCGATATAGGACTTTCCTTCGGGAGTATAGAGGTAGATCCCTTTTGCGCTTTCTACTTCGATTCCTAGTGGAAAAGGAGTCGTTTGAGCCTGATGTCGGTGGAATAAGCGTTGCGCTTCGTTTTGCTGTTTCATTGGGGTGAATATTTTAAAAAATTAACCACAAGGTTCTCAAAGGAGGCTCAAAGTTCACAAATATCTTAAATTAAAATTCTACTGAATTATTTCTTTGCGACCTCTGAGCCTACTTAGTGTCTCTTTGTGGTTAAAAAAGGATGAAGTCACTGAACATCTTACTTCTATCCTTCTAACCCTATGACCCTTCCCTTCGGCAAATGCTCAGGGTAAACTAGCTTCGTCCTTCGCAGAGCTACGGAGAAGGGCTCAGGGAGACAGTAATTTTTAGCTTCCAGCCCTCGTCTTCAGTCTTCCGTCCTTTTTTTACTTCTAGCTCCGTACTTCTAGCTTCTAGCTCCGTGCTCCGTGCTCCGTGCTTCGAGCTTCGAACTTCCTACTTCCTCGCCAACACTCTTTTCACTGCTAAAATAATACTCTCAGAATTCAATCCGTACTTCTCCATCAATTGTTCCGGCGTTCCACTTTCTCCAAATTGATCATCGATAGCGACCATTTCCATTGGAGTTGGTAAATTACGTGCCAATAATTGTGCAATAGAATCTCCGAGTCCACCATTGCGCTGGTGCTCTTCAGCACTTACAACACAACCTGTTTTTCTGGCTGAGGCTAAAATTGCTTCATCATCCAATGGCTTTATTGTATGAATATTGATCACCTCTACCGAAAGTCCTTCACTTTCAAGCGCTTTTGCTGCTACTATCGCTTCCCAAACAAGGTGTCCGGTTGCAAAAATGGAAACATCAGTACCTTCATTTATTTTTAGTGCTTTACCGATGATAAAAGGCTCATATTTAGGAATAAATACAGGAACTTTTGGTCTTCCAAATCTTAAATAGACCGGACCTATATGGTCTGCAATAGCAATCGTTGCTGCTTTGGTTTGATTATAATCACATGGATTGATCACTACCATATTTGGAAGCATCTTCATCATCCCGATATCTTCTAGCATTTGATGAGTAGCTCCATCTTCTCCTAAGGTGATTCCGGCATGTGAAGCACAAATTTTCACATTCTTATCAGAATAGGCTACCGATTGACGAATTTGATCATATACCCTTCCGGTAGAAAAGTTAGCAAAGGTTCCGGTAAAAGGAATTTTACCTCCAATCGCTATTCCGGCTGCCATTCCGATCATATTTGCTTCGGCAATTCCTGCTTGAATAAAACGACCTGGAAAGGTTTTAGCAAATGCATCCATTTTTAAAGAACCGGTAAGATCTGCACATAAGGCAACGATATGCTTATTCTTTTTACCTAATTCTAAAAGACCATCTCCGAATCCTGATCGGGTATCCTTTTTATCTGTTTCTATAAATCGTTCCATATTTTTTATAATTGAACAGAGGTAGATCTGCCCGATGTGATTTCAAATTTCTTTTCTATACTAAATAATGCTTCTTTCGAATTTTTTGATCGGTAAACCAATCGGTATTTTCCCGGTTGAAGATCAAAACTTTGATTGCTTACATTAGGATCCAGTGATACGACATAAGTTAAAATATTGTTTTCTTCCGACATAATTGCCCCGAAACCCGCCATGATTGACTTCACTAATAATACCCCTGGAACAGGTATTTCAACTGAGGTGGTAGTGCTTTGATTAATTTTAACATCATTAATATAGGTTCTAGGGAGAGTTAATATTTCAAGATCATAAGTTCCGACAAGATAGGTGATTCTTTTATTGAGGTCCTGTGCATAAACAGTTTCAAATTTATCTGCTTGCCGAACGATCGCTTTTATTCCATTGATGTCGCTGGGTCTTCCATTCATTCTAATTTCCAGATCACCTTGTGGCGTTTCTAAACCTATGATGTTATGAATTCCGGGCGTAATTTTTATTCCTTTTTTCGATACTGAAGGAAGAGTATGTGCAACGACATCATAATCAAATATTGGATCTAAAAACAAGGTATCAGGATTTCCTAAATGGTTTAATGTATGAACAAAATTGTACATGATCTCATGGGTTCTATTATCGTATATCGTAATAGGAACATTGGTTTCGAGTGGTTTTTTATTAATATTCAATAAATTGATCTGCGCTGTAGTACTGTTTAAAGCCTGGGTAATTACGATATTAAGAACCTGAGCAAAATTATCTTCACTCGCGGCATCATAAAAATTCCCGATACATTGTAAAGAGGCCATCATTTCAAGATCGATTCCAATACCAATAACAAAAGGTTTTAGTATGATATTTTTAGCCTGAAGGGCTCTTGCAACAGCACAAGGGTCTTCATCACATGCTTCAATCCCATCAGTGATCAGTATAATTACATTTCGACAATTTTCACAATCGCTAAAATCAGTTGCTGCTTTCTCTAAGGATCGTGCAATAGGAGTTGTTCCTTTGCACTGAACCTCATCTATTTTCTTTTTTATGTAATTTCCATTACGATAACCGAGTGGAACTTCAAGTTTTGTATCGTCACAATCTTGTTCACCATCGTTAATTGAAGATTGATGCCCATAGACGCGAAGACCTAATTGAAGGTTTTCTTTTCCTTGCAATTCATCTACGGATTGTTTTAATAGTTTTCTGGCAACTTCTATTTTACGTTGGGTCTGCCATCGGGCATTCATGGAATTAGAAGCATCAAAAACAAAAAGAATACGCGTCACTTCCTGCTGTGCCATAAGGCCATTACCTGAAATAAGCAGAAATAAAGCGATACGTAATAAATACTTCATTTAATAATCTCCCAAAGTTTCTTCTAGTTGAGAAAGGGCATCAGCTAATTGAGCATCATTTGGAGCTACTCCATGCCATTGGTGACTTCCCATCATAAAGTCAACACCAAAACCCATTTCTGTTTTCATAATAATACATACCGGCTTTCCATTTCTTGCCTGACCCTTTGCTTTTGCCAGCCCTTTAACAACTGATTCCATATTGTTTCCATCCATTTCAAGCACTGACCAACCAAAAGCTTCCATCTTAGCGTTTACATCTCCCAATGAAAGAACATCTTTGGTATCGCCATCGATCTGTCGACCATTTAAATCGATCGTCATAATCAAATTATCAATTTTATTTGCTGAGGCGAACATAGCTGCTTCCCACATCTGGCCTTCTTGAAGTTCGCCGTCGCCATGAAGAGTAAAGACCAAATGCTTATCTCCATCTCTTTTTTTAGCTAATGCAACACCAATCCCTACCGAAAGCCCTTGTCCGAGCGAACCCGAGGCAATTCTTACGCCGGGTAAACCCTCTTCAGTCGCAGGATGTCCTTGTAAACGGGTATTGATTTTTCTAAAAGTAGCTAATTCGGAAACGCTAAAATAACCGCTATGGGCGAGAACAGAATACCACAATGCAGAAAGGTGACCATTCGATAAGAAGAAAACATCTTCCCCTTTTCCATCCATTTTAAAAGGGTTAGGACGATGGTCCATCGCTTCAAAATATAAAGCAGTAACAAAATCAGTACATCCTAAAGATCCTCCCGGATGACCAGAATTAACAGCATGAACCATTCTTACTATATCTCTCCTTACTTGAGATGCAACACGTTTTAAGTCTTTCGTTTCCATGAAAATTTCTTTGTTCAAATGTATTATTTCTAAAATAGAAATTGCCTTAAAAGATGATGATTTGCCGATAAGAAGTTAACATTTTATTAAGATAGATGACTTACAAGATAAGTTCAAAAAATGAGCTATTTTAATGTAGAATTAATTCTAAAAAATTTAAGTTTGAATTAAACCACTTATCTGAATAAAATGAAAGCAAAAAATATAAAATCATGCTGCTTATCATTCATTTGCATACTTTTTATTTCTCTGGCAAATGTTAGCGCACAAGAATCTAACGAAGATTTAGCAAAGGAGGCACAAAATCCTTTAGCCAATATCATGAGTTTTCCCTTTCAATATAATGCAAATTTCGGCTATGGAAATAATAATGAGAGGACACAAAGTTTATTGAATATTCAACCTGTATTTCCATTTTTTGATGGAAAATTGATTACGCGGACCATTTTTCCATTGTTATGGCAACCCGATTGGAAGAGTGAATCCGGAGCTATTATGGGCTTAAGTAATGTATTGTTTACTGCTTTTTATGCTCCAAAATTGAAAGGAATTACCTTCGGAATTGGACCTGCCTTATCATTTCCGGCTTCATCATCCTCTTTCGGGTCACAAAAATGGAGTATTGGACCTTCTATCGTCTTACTAAAAAACACTAAAAATTGGGTTTATGGATTTTTATTGAACAATATATGGTCCTTTGCAGGCGATTCAGATGCAAGAGATGTAAATCAAATGACCCTGCAATACTTTATAAACTATAATTTAAAGGGCGGTATGTATTTTTCTAGCGCCCCTATTATTTCTGCTAATTTTGAGGCAGCTGAGGGACAGCAATGGACCATTCCATTTGGTTTGGCTTTTGGAAAAATTGTAAGATTAGGAGGGAAGTTACCTCTGAACATGCAGGCCGGATATTATTACAATGTAGTTTCACCGGATTTTGGGCCTAAGTCACAACT
>JAHECK010000135.1 GCA_024641785.1 Flavobacteriales bacterium
CTATTTTTAAGCTGTATCAAAAAGTAATGCATAGTTAAATGAAGCTTCACACTATTTTAGCGCTTTCTCTCTGCGAGCCTTTTTTTTTTTACAAAGGTTTTTGAAGGATCTAAATTGTAACAATTCATGTCCTTCTTAGCTTGTAGATGGGTAGTTTAAGCGCCTTCGACAAGCTAAGGGGTACACTATTTGATTTATCATTTGACTTTAAAATCAAACTCATTTTTCATGATAGACCTCCTCAAAAGGCACTCTTAATCGCTCATTGTACAAAGCTTCCGGAAACTTAGGTACTCCAGCAGAAATAACCATATTGATCTCAGCGCGGTAAGGTAATTTAAGCCAGCGTTTAATTCGTTTCGAATCCATTCCTTCCATCGGGCAGGTGCCAAAACCTTCTGCTTGAATCGATAGCATAAAAGTTTGTGCTGCCAGAGCTGCACTTTTATGCCCGGTAACATGCATGTCTTTTTTAGCTACTTCACGAACTACAGGTCTGAAAATTCCGATAGTGAAAACCAGTAATTTTTTAAGCCAACCTATCAATCCAAAAGGATCTGTAAAATAAAAAATAGGCATTAATTTCCGATAATAATTATCTATTCTTTTATAGCGTTTATCATTCACACCTTTCCAAATACGTGCTAAATTATCGTGATTATGCTTTGCCCGTTGTCTATATTTATCTAAGCGAACGACCACTACTACCATTTCCTGAGCCGTAGTTGCAGCTCCTTGCCCCATACAATATTCGGCCAGTATTTTTAAGTCTTCTTTCTTTGTTATTCGATAAAACTCATACAATTGCATGTTACTAGAGCTTGGAGCTAAGGTGGCGCGTTTAAGAGATCTTTCCACAACACCTTCAGGCATGATCGCATTCTCATCATATTTTCGAATCGCTCTACGTTCTTGTACTATTTTATCAAATATTTCTGCTTCTGTCATCTTTAAAATGCTTCATTAATTTTAAAATAAAACCCTTTTGTATCTTTTCCAAAGCCTTGGTCCATTCGGATATTAGACCTCGATTTTTTATCGAATTGAATTCTTAATCCGACGCCAATATTAGGCTTAAATCCCGGCCAATCAAATTCATTAAAATTGGAAGCTACCTGACCGGTACCAACCCAGGTTCGTAAAGAGATTATTTTCCAGATTGGCATACGCCATTCCATTTGAAATGCGATGTAATTATTGTCTCTAAAGCTTCCACTATAATATCCCCTCATTATATTGTTGCCACCAAGTGCGGGCAATCGATTAAAAGGTAGCTCACCTTTACCAAATAAACCATAAAAATTAAGTGCCAGTATCCATTCTCTTTTTTTATTGATCGGAATGTACTGCCGCAGATCGAGTTGATAATAATTGTAAGCATATTCACTTCCCAAAACATCAGAAAATATAAGCATCGAAAGATTATAAAATGCTCCTTTAGTTGGAGCAAAAGGGAAATTCCGTGTATCATAGGCTATTTCAGGCCCCAAACCGGAAATGAGGTAGCCATTCGTACCATATAGTGTAGGGTTATTTGCGAATTTACTCCCCTCTTCCCAAGACACATTAAAATTGCTATTAAAATAATAATCGATGCCAACATATATTTTAGAAAAGACTTTATAACGTACACGAATATCAAAATAGAATTGTTGAAATGAAAAGTGTTCTTTATCCTCATTTAGCAGATCATTTCCAACGCCATAATAATATTGAGGGAATTTCAAATAACCCACTTTCCCACTTAAGAAAAAGGTGTTTTCATTACTAAATATTTCAAATAAACTAGTCCAGTCGATCTGATCGTTTTGCGTATAAATAAAAAAAGATTGAGCTAAAGAGGAATTTGTTGAAGGACTTGCTTTTTTACTATTCCAGTTAAAAATAAATCCTGCTCCAAATCCCAAACGGGTTTCAGGTGAATAAGTGATCACCGGTAAGACTTTGTATCTTAATGCTTTAGTAGTGTCTGTTTTTATTAACCTTTGAAATAGACTTTCTTTTTGTAATAAACTATCCTGAGAAAATACGCTAAGGGTGAACAGAAGGCTAATAAATACCTGAATAATTCTTAAATAAAATTGAATAAAAAAAGTCTTCATTTATTAAATCTACAGCTACTTACTCTATATTTACTATGCAAACATCCTGAAAAATAATTGGTTTGAAGAAGGCTCTGCTAACTATCTTTATTTTATTTCAAACATTCCTGTTTTCTCAAGTTTATGGTCAGCTGGGGAATTATTGGACACTACAAGTAAGTACAGAAGGAACCCTCCTTTCAGGGGCACTGGTTGCTGCTAATAGCAATAATGCCGGTTTCTTTTACAATCCGGCATCGATGTCGTCTGACAGTTCCAGTTCATTTTCACTTAATACTTCTTTAT
This sequence comes from Flavobacteriales bacterium, assembly GCA_024641785.1. GTDB lineage: Bacteria > Bacteroidota > Bacteroidia > Flavobacteriales_D > JAHECK01 > JAHECK01. The sequence continues at coordinate 2,388 of JAHECK010000135.1, forward strand.
TCAGAACTTATTTTCTTAATTATAAAAATCCATTTGGAGAAGGTACTAAACTTGAAGATATTACCGGTTATTTTGACCCTATCTTCTTATCCTTTCTAATTCCGAGAAAAAATAAACTCAATGTTAAATTGGGAGTAAGCTTAATGGCTAAGCAAAATACCAACTTTAAGATCCTGAATCGAATCTATTTGCCCAATTATAATTTTCCCCAGGATACTTTAAATGGGGATTATGAAGGATCGTATACTTATGTCCTTAAATCATCAGAAAATTGGATAAATTTTAGCGCTTCCAAACAATTATCTGAGGTTTTTAGTATTGGAGCTACCTTTATTATTGCTTACCGTTCGCTTAACTATATCAATAACTTAAATAGTAGTTATGTATATGTAAATAAACTAGATAAAAACACCACCGCAAGTTATACTAATAACGTTGAGGCTTATATGTATAATTATAAAATCTTAGGTAAGATAGGTGTTATTTTTAATCTAAATGAATATTCAAGGATCGGGCTTAATCTGACCACCTCATCATTAAATGTTTATGGAAGAGGAACTCTTCAACGTTCCATTGGCAAATCAAATATTTTAAGTCTTGAATATGATTCTACTGTTGTTATATCAAATGATCAATTATTGTCTGATTATTCAGCTGGTTTAAAAGCAAATTTTAAATCTCCTTTTAGTATCGCTCTTGGATATAACCTGGAAAGCGGAAATTATAAGTTCGGATTTGCTGTTGAGTATTTTAATGAGATAAACCCTTATAACCTAATTAGCGGAGCGGAAAATGGCACCTTAATCAATACTACAAATTCCGATATAACTGAAACAGAAGCCTTATCACTTAAATTTGGGCAACGAAGCATTGTTAATTTCGCTATTAGCTACGAACAAAAATTAAACGAAAAATTCACGATTCTAAGTGGCTTCAGGACTAATTTCTCAACTTCAAAAGATGTGAATTATACAGAAAGCGATATCAACACTTATATCAAGGATATTGATATTAACGTCTACCATATAACCGGTGGAAGTACCTTTACCCTATTGAGAAATCAATTTATTTTAGGGGTGGATCTTGGCTTAAGTTTTCATAATAAGCAGGATAATATTGTAAATTATTCCAGTCCGCTTATTTACAATAATCAAAATTTACCCTTGCAGGGAAACATAGAAAACAACACAAAAATTTCGTTTGTTATGCTCGGCTTTGTATTGGGTTATTCCTTTAATTTCTAATTTATTTCAAAAAAAAAGCCATGCTGTTGTCCAGCATGGCTTTTGAGTCAATTCTATTATCTATTAATTGGCTTCAGCAAGAATATGTTCTTCCATTTTTGCCATCGTATTTAAAAGGCTTTCAGAATATTTATGATTTCCTGCTGCTCCTTTTAAGGCTTCTTTATCGATCAATTTTTCTTTTATCATCCAATAGGTTAAGGCACTAAAAACGGCTCCTTTCTTTCCTCCTATTTTTCCAAACTCAAGAAACACCACATTGTTATAGCCTTCTAAATTCAATTTACTATCGGCAATGATCTTGGTATCCGGAGTTAATTTATCTTTAATTTTTTCTAAGCCGTCAATCGTAAGAATGATCGCCAAATCGGGATGAACCAATCCGGTATAATTAATACTATCACGCGAAAGAATAACCTCAGCAACAGAAAATCCGGTTCCAATCGTGATTGGATATTCCCCTTTCATCGTCGCTTCCAATCCGGAGATCAAACCGGTATTGGCTAGTAATTTACCTGCAGCCTGTATCCCTCCACCGGCCGACCCGGCTAAAATGATCCCGTATCGATTTCCGATCCTGGATTCAAATTGGGGTACGATAACGTCTTTATCGTTTATAAGAGAGTGTGTTTCAATTAAAGGAGGGGGTAATTCACTTCGTTTATTTGTATACACTTCTTCTTCTTCCGTCCATGCAGTTAATTCCGACATTTTTGCCGCACCATAAGGCTGACATAAACTGGATATTTCAACTAAAGAGAATCCGGGAGTAGTAAAAGCAGTTCGTATGATCTCTACAAAATTCTTATGTGAAGTAACTCGGGCACTATAAGCTGCACCTGCTTCATGAGCCAATCGAACCACATCGAATGGAGGTGTTTGGTCGGTAATATGTCGATCGTCTTTAAATTCATTCGTCGATAATCCACTTACCTGTCCACCCGTCATTCCATAAATAAGATTGTTCAATACCAATAAAGTCATATTGGCATTTCTTCTGGCTGATTCAAGGATATGTTGCAAACCAATTGTGGCTCCACCGTCTCCTAAGATCACCATCACTTTCTTACTAGGATCATTTAAACCATGTGTTACACCAAAAGCAATACCCGCTGCCCTTCCATGCAAACCATGAATGGTATGGGTATTAAATAATGGATCCACCAAACCGGCACAACCGATATCGCTGACCATCACCACATCATTAGGAGCATAGCCTAACTCGATAAGTGCTTTTGATATGCTAATTACAGAGGGAGCATGACCGCAGCCGGGGCAAAAGGGCATTGGTGTTCCCGTTAAAATTGCTTGTGATTGTTCCATTATGCTAATTCCTTTAGTATTTCATCAGGAGCAATCATGCTACCGATCTTATTTACTTGTTTAATATTCTTATAGTTACGTTTTCCGAAGATAATTTCTTTTAACTGACCGGAAATATTCTCTTCGACGAAGATCAATTCTTTATAAGACTCCATGATCTCGATGATCTCTTGCGCAACAGGTAATAAAGTTTTAACGACTAATAAAGCGACTTTCTTTCCTTCTTTTCGATACTCGATCACAGCATCTCTTGCTGCGTCAACTGAAATTCCCCATGATACGATCAATTGATCGGCTCCTTCTTCTGTATCAATAGCATATTCAACAAGCTCATCAATTCGTTTCTCGAACTTATCTCTTAAACGAATGGTATTTCCCAGAGATTCAGGATTCGTTTTTTTGATCGCACCCATCATATCGTGAGTAGAAGAATTGATCCTTACCTGGCGGGTTTTATCTCCTACAGGAACAAATGGTGGAACGAGATCCTCTGTCATTAAATAGGGTTTATAATCTCCTGAATAGGCTTTTGTTGATCGGTCTACTTTTGTGATCTCCGATAATAAAGAAAGGTCAAAACTTTTATTGGTCATCACCATTTCTTTTGATGTAAGCATAACAACAGGCGTTCTGAACTCAACAGCTGTTTTTACACATTTATGTGCAAGTTCCCAACCGTCTTCAAAATTCGATGGACAAAAGACCGGGATATTAAAACCTCCGGAAATAATTCCATTTAATATGGCCAGATCACCTTGTGCACCGGTGGTAGCAGAACCGGTACTTGGTCCCATTCGCTGAACGATAACCAGCACCATTGGTAATTCCATCATAAATGCCATGTTGAGCGATTCAACCATTAAGGCAAGACCCGGGAAGGCAGTAGCCGTTACCGGAAGTTTTCCTGTAGTAGAAAAACCGGACATCCATTGCAAAACAGAAATTTCATCTGCGGCTGCATAAAACGAAGGAAATCGTTTTTGACCGTAGGAATAAAATAAATTCGAAGGTGTAATAGGATATCCAATAAATACATCAGCTCCTGAACGAACAAGGGACTCTGTAATAATCATCGACCCATCGATCAGGGTATTCTTAACTTTGGTATTTTCCAAAATAAAATTCTTAGTGTTACATTCCTTATCGATACAAAATTACACTTTGCGATGGTAATTCGTTAGGGTTTTAACTTTCTTTTTTAAAAGAATTTAGTTGATAAAATAAATCTAAAAGAAAAGCAATCCTTGTTTTATACATTTAGTAATTAGGGTATTATAAAATGTTTGAAGTTAATTTAATTGGCTTTTTGTTACATTTATAAAGAATTGTGTTTTTAAAAGATCAGTCACTAATTAATATTATTTTGATCGAAGCTGTATATTAGTGTTAGCAAGCAAATCGCTCCAAAATGAAAAAGGTACTACTCTTTTTAAAAAAGGAAATCCTTGAAATGATCCCTTCTTTCATTTTCTTTCTGATCGTATTTCAATCGATCGAATTTATTTCAGAATTGCTCCTAAATAAACAAGGAATCAAGGAAGCCCCAGTAATTCCTGCAACAATTGATGCATTAATTGTTTCGAAATCAATACTGATTGCAAATAGCTTCGCGTTTTTAAAATTATTTAAAAAGAAACAACTCATCTTAGATGTGCTCTGGAAGATCCTGATCTATTTAAATATGATCTTATTGATCCAATACCTTGAGGAGTTAATAGGAAGTATTTCAAAATTCGATTCTTTTAAAGAAGCATTCATTGATTCTTTTACTGATATCGATTGGCAAATGATTTTCGCCAAGAGAATCATACTCATCGTATTCCTTTTTATTTTTGTTGTAGGGAATGAATTAATACGCATAATTGGAAAAGAAAAATTATTCGAACTGTTTTTCAAAAAACCAAAAACTGAGAATTAGACAACATAAAGCGACTAATTCGATCGCTTAGGTCTAGAAATGAAATAAATGCAGTAATTCAGCATTTATTAGGATAGCTCCAAAGAAATAAAGAGTGTTTTTTAAAAATAAAAGGATTGATTCAGGTAATTTGAGTTATCTAATAGTAAATAAAAAACATATACTATTCAACACCTTCAGCTATAAAACAGCTATTTATGGACTCAAAATATCAATAAATATCTAAATATTTTTAATTCAGCTATTTTAGTGCTACTTTTGTCGCTTATAAATTTATATAATATTTTTAACAATGAGTAAAGGAACAGTAAAATTCTTCAATGAGTCTAAAGGATTTGGATTCATCAGTGAAGAAGGTTCAAACAAAGAACATTTTGTACACATTTCAGGATTAATTGATGAAATTCGCGAAGGTGACGAAGTAGAATTTGAATTAACAGAAGGTAAAAAAGGATTGAACGCAGTAAATGTCAAAGTAATTTAATATTTTCTCTGAAACTTTTTAGTACTACAAGGCCTATCGAATGATAGGCCTTTTTTTTGTTCTGTTTTTAGTGAATTTATTATGAATACCTAGGCCCCGGATTCAAGTTTTTATTTTCTTTGTCTATTAAAGTGAAGCTCGATCATAACACAGAATTATCACCTTTTTTTTATAAGCATGAGATATATAGATATCAATAC
>JAHECK010000136.1 GCA_024641785.1 Flavobacteriales bacterium
TATTGGGCTACATTATTTATGATTTGGTATTAAATAAAAATTTACATTTTTCGTTTGATTTTTTACTTCAGCAAAAATGGTCCTTAATAAGACTTTCTATCTTCTTTCCAATTCTTATTCTGATGCTTATAAACTGGTTATTAGAATCGAAGAAATGGCAATTATTGACAAAAAATTATCACAGACTATCACTCAAAGAGTCATTTTTTTCTGTTTTATCTGGAATAAGTACCGCTCTTTTTACACCTAATAGAATTGGGGATTTTATCGGGAGAGTCAGTCATTTGCCCAATGAACATAGGAAAAAAGGAATGATTTCTTCATTTTATGGAAGTTTTAGTCAATGGTTATTGACAATAATTATGGGTTGGGTGGCTTGGCTTCAATTAGGATCTCAACTTGTTGAATCGCAAAAGCTTTTTATCATAATTAGCCTGCTTTATTTTTTAATAACGAGTACCCTTCTTTTCCTTTTTCTAAGCAAAAAAGTAAAGGTATTTAAAATTGTAAAAAACAAATTAAACTTTGATAATCCACCTTCAACAACAGTCAGAATTAAATTGATTTTTTTTAGCTTTCTACGCTATCTGATTTTCACTACTCAGTTTTATTTGATATTTCGACTTTTAGGATTGAATTTAGATTATGCCTTAGTATTAAGTAAACTAGGTTTGTTTTATTTGTTGACATCACTTGTTCCATCCACTTTTTGGGGAGAATTGGGGATTAAAGAATCTGTAGCGGTTTGGGTTTTTTCCGGATTGGTGTTTAATTCTCTACTAATTGTTTGTGCAACTTTATTATTATGGTTCATTAATCTCCTATTACCTGCAATAGCAGGAAATTATTTTCTTTATAAAAAAGTTAGAGAAATTTCCTCATGATCCTTTTAAGTATCATTCTTATATTATTTTTTTTACATTATTCTTTTTTGATTAATAAAATTGCATCTAAAATTGTAATTCCTCCTATAAGAAAAAGTGATTTAAAAAAGCAAAATAAGTTTAGTATCATCATTCCATTTAGAAATGAAGAGCATCATCTTAAAGAAAGCATTTTAAGTCTTCATGAGCTGGAATACGACGAAAAATATTATGAGATCCTTTTTATTAATGATCATTCAATAGATCATTTTTCAAAGGTATTTAATGAATTTGCTTCTATAAGTAATATCCATTTAATTGACAGTAATGGGGAGGGAAAAAAAACAGCTGTTGAAACAGGGATAAGCTATGCTAAATTCGACTGGATCCTGAGTAGTGATGCGGATTGTACTTACGATAAAAATTGGCTAAACACTTGTAATGATTTAATTAATACAAAGCATTCAGATTTATTTGTTTTACCTGTTTATTCGCAGCTTGGCGATAGTGTACTAGCTAAATTCCAATATTATGATTCTCTAAGTACTCTTGGAATAAATATGGGATTTTATAACTGGAAGAACAAAGTGCTTTTAGCCAGTGGAGCTAACTTACTTTATAAGAAGAGTAAATTTGAAAAAGCGAATCCTTTCGAAAACAACAAAAATATTCACTCAGGAGATGATATGTTTATTCTTCAGGAGTTCAAAAAATCAAAATTTAATATAAGTGTTAATTTCAATGAGGGCTTATGGGTTGAAACAAAGATTAATCCAACTTGGAAAAAAACAATTGATCAAAGAATACGATGGGTTAAAAAAATGGGCTCGCTAAAAAAGAACGAAACCTTCTTTTTTGGTCTGTACTTTTTTTTAGTTCAATGTGTACTTATTACATGCCTCTTAGCCGCTTTTGTCTTTAAATACATGTGGGCTGTATTCTTATTTCTAATTGCATTAAAGGCATATTACGATACGAAACTGATGAGAAACACAGGAAGACTCAATAAGCTTAAAGTTCGATTTTATGAGCTATTCTATTTAGAAATAATTTATATGCTAATGCTACCTCTATTATTAATAGTTTCTATTTTTAGAAATCCAAATTGGAAGGAAAGAAAAATTTCGAGCTAAGGCATTGAGCTAGCAAATAATTAGCATCTTTGTTTATCAAAAAAGAGAATTTATAAGTGCAAATAAAGGATCAAAGTTTAGTTAGTGAAACCTGGAAAAAGCTGCTTAAAAATAAGTTAGCTCTTTTTGGAATCATTATTATCATCTTCTTTTCTCTTATCGCTGTGCTTGGAGCTTTGGTCCGTCCTGATCAAACTCCGGATGCGAATAATCAAATACTGGAAGTATCAAGAAAAAAGCCGGGTTTTGAAGTAAGCATTTTAAAGGTAGAATTAAATAAAAAAATAGAGGTCGTTTCTCCTTTTAGAATGATGTTTTTTGGGGGTCAAGACCTTTCTTACAATGCAATACCAATATCGAAATATAGTATTGTTGGAGATACTTTAATTGCTGTTTTGTATTCTGAAACGGAGTCTGATTTTCTTAGAAAGAAATTTCATGTTGCTGATGTTTTGTACGCAATAGATGTTTCAAAAAAAATAGAGAAGGCAGGAAGTAATTATGCTATTCCATTAGTGGATGGAAGCATTTTAACAAAGAATTTGAATAGTATGCTTAATGAAATTCCTGATCGGATCATTGAAAACTATTTTTTCTTGGGTACGGATAAATTCGGAAGAGATCTTTTAAGCAGAGTGATGGCAGGATCTGTTGTTTCTCTGAGTGTAGGATTCATTGCAGTTTTCATCTCACTTCTTATTGGGATCACTCTCGGAGCGATTGCCGGATATTACAGAGGAGCTATCGATGAGCTTATTATGTGGTTAATTAATGTTGTTTGGTCAGTACCGACTATTTTATTGGTTATAGCTGTTACACTGGCGCTCGGTAAAGGCTTTTCACAAGTTTTTATTGCTGTTGGTCTTACCATGTGGGTGGAGGTGGCAAGAGTGGTTCGTGGTCAAATTCTAAGTATTAGGGAGCGAGAATTTGTAGAAGCAGGAAAGGCTCTTGGGTATTCAAATGCTAGGATCATTTTAAAACATATTTTACCAAATATTATGGGTCCGGTGATCGTTATTTCGGCTGCAAATTTTGCCGGCGCAATACTTATTGAAGCAGGATTGAGCTTTTTAGGCATTGGGGCTCAAATACCTATGCCTTCTTGGGGTGGAATGATCAAAGACCACTATCACTACATAACAACGGATCTGGCTTACTTAGCCATCGTTCCCGGAATATGTATTATGCTTCTTGTTTTAGCATTTATGCTTGTAGGAAATGGATTGCGAGAAGCCTTAGATATAAAAAGTACAGACAACGCATAGAAAACGGTGACCTAAAACCTAAAAAGGAAGGTCGTCATCTGCATCATCACTTGATGAATCATTGTCAAAATTTACCGGCGCAGGTGGTGGTGGAATATCTTTGTTTGAAGAGGTAGATTTAGAACTGCTTGTTTGCGACCCTATTTGATCAATGCTCCATGCATCTAATGATAAAAAATGTTTTACTTCTCCTTGTGGACTTGTCCATTCACGACCTTTAATATAAAACTCAACTTTAACCTGATCACCTGCTTTAAACGAATCTAAATTCGAGCAGCGGTCCTGGGTAAACTGAAGAGGGATCAATTGAGGAAATGGGCTTTCTTCTTCTGCTTTAACCACAAATTCTCTTTTCTTAAAACGATCACTTACTTCCTGTGTATCCTTTATTACTGCTAATGTTCCGCTTAACTCGTATCTCATATCTCTTTATTTTTTACAAAACTACATTTTTCATATCGGAAAACCATACAATGATTAACGTATATAAAAGTATTTTCCAAAGAATTATTTTAGTTATTAAAAGCTAAAAGTGTCTTCCAGGCATCGTTAATATTTCCTTTAGAAATAAGGTCTTTTGCATGATTATGCAATGCAATTTCTAACAAAGGTGCATTTTCTTCATGCTGCATAAATAGTGAAGAAAGATCAAGTAATTTATATTCATTTACATCAGTTTCATCAGGAATTGATGATTCGTTAGCCAATAATGCCAAATCATTTCCACTTAAAATCTTACTTAGGCGAATGTCTTTTGGTAAATGGTCAAATCCAATATTATCATCATTAGGCCTTTTAATATCATATAAACAATCCCCAAAAGCATTTACATAAGTATCTCCACCCATACGACCAACCAGTTTGATCTTTTGCTGATCTATTTTATTTTGTTCATTTAAGATGTTTTCATGAACATGGATCTTTAGTACTTCTGCAAATATTAAATTTCCGGCTGCAGGTCCGTCCCCCAATTCTATGACTTGATTAACCGTGCATTCGAACTGGACCGGACTTTCTTTAATCCGCTTTGGTTTTATTAAATCGGAATCAAGACTCGTAAACCCTACTTTTTCAATTTCATTTATCCCTTTTTCAAAATTGGCACTCGAAAGTACCATCTGATGCGTAATATCATAATTGACAATATTAATAACCACTTCAGGAACTTCTTTAATATTTTCATAAGTGTGCTTGGTAGTATTATCAGCTCCTCTACGAGCAGGAGAAAAGATCAATATTGGTGGGTTAGCACTAAAGACATTAAAAAAACTAAAGGGAGATAAATTGGGAACACCTTCTTTACTAATTGTACTCGCTAAAGCGATTGGACGGGGCCCTATAGCACCTAGTAAAAGACTATGCAAATCTCTAACATGCATCGATGATGGATCGAAACTTTTCATATGATTATTTTGAAAAACAAAGGTACATAATCATCAAGTTAAAACAGGTAGATGATTTAATTTTAATATTTGATGTACAGTAATTAAAAAAATGATATTTTTGCGTTCCTTTTTTAGGACGTTCATTTAAATATAAAATAATGCGGGTGTGGTGAAATTGGTAGACACGCTAGACTTAGGATCTAGTGCCGCGAGGTTTGTGGGTTCGAGTCCCTCCACCCGCACATTTTTTTTAATTGGTTTATACAATGCTTATTTCAAGTAATTGTATACAGAAGCTTTTAGTTTTTCTCTCATAAAGACAGCTTCTCATTATCTATAAATATCAATCATTTATTATGCAAATTGCAAAAGAGAAAATTGATGATCTTAATATTGTTTTAAACATTGAGATCGCACCTGAAGATTATACCGAAAAGTATAATGAAAGCCTTAAATCCTATGGGAAAAAAGTAAGTATTCCTGGTTTTAGACCCGGAAAGGTTCCTAGTGCAATAGTAAAAAAGAAATATGGAAAAGCATTGTTGGCTGAGGAGCTTAACAAAGTAATCAACGATACACTTAATAAGTATATTGAAGATGAAAAGCTAAATATACTTGGAAGTCCACTTCCAAACGAAAGCGATGTTGAAAATGGAGATTGGGATAAACCTGAAAACTTTAATTTCAAGTACGATATCGGACTTGCTCCTGATGTTGAGATCAAATTAGATAAGAAATTAAAACAAGATTATCTAATTATAAATGTAGATAAGAAAATGGTTGATGAGCATATCGCTGATATGCAAAACAGAAAGGGTAAACTATCTACTGTTGAGGTAGCCGGTGACAAAGATATGATGATGGGCACCTTTGTTCAACTTGATGATAAAGATGAAATTCTTGACGGAGGCATTATGAATGACTCTACTATTTCTCTTGAATTCATTGAAGATAAAGCCACAAAAAAGATCCTTGTAGGTGCTAAAGTTGGTGATCATGTGGTATTAGATCCAAGAAAAGTTTCTAGAGGAGATGATGATCTGGCAAAAATGTTAGGAATAACTAAAGAAGAAGTTGCAGTTATTTCCGGTAATTTTAGATTTAATATTAAGGAGATCAAAACCTTAACGCCGGCTGAATTAAATGAAGAGTTTTTTAATTCTATTTCTAAGGAAGGAGAAATTAAAACAGTAGAAGAATTGAAGAAAAAAGTAGTCGATGATACTGTGAAGCAATTTGCTAATGAAAGTGATCGATTATTTATAAATGCTATAAGTAAAAACTTAATAGACAAAGCGAATCTTTCATTACCTGACGAATTTCTAAAGAGATGGATCAAAGCAAGTAATGAGAAGCCCATCACTGATGAACAAATTGCGCATGAATACGATTCTTATGCACGGTCATTAAAATGGCAAATGATCGAGACTAAACTTGCTCAAATGGCAGGAATTAAGATTGAATCTGAAGATTTAATTGCAATGGCTAAGTCATTTATTGTATCTCAATACGCACAATATGGTCTTCCAGCACCTCAAGAAGAAAATCTTGAAGCACATGCAAAACAAGTGCTTTCTAATCAAGAGGAGTCGAGGAGAATTTATGATATGATACTTGAAAACAAACTTATTGTCTATTTGAAAGAGAATGTAAAACTCGACGAAAAGAAAGTGAGTTATGAAGATTTTGTAAAAGCAGCACAATCCATATAAAAAAAGCCGCTTCAAGCGGCTTTTTTTTATATCAAAAGGAATTAACTTTGGACAAAAGAAAATATAGCAATGAATAGAAATGAATTTAATAAGTATGCTGTAAAACATCACGGAATAAGCAGCATGCATCTCGAACATTATGTTGAGTCTTCAATGACTCCATATATTATTGAAGAACGACAGTTAAACGTTGCTCAAATGGATGTTTTTTCACGTTTAATGATGGATAGGATAATATTTCTAGGTACCGCTATTGATGATACCGTTGCAAATATTATCAATGCTCAATTATTATTTCTCGAATCTCTGGATCCATCTAAAGATATTATGATTTATATGAATTCTCCTGGAGGATCTGTATATGCCGGATTAGGAATTTATGATACCATGCAGTATATCGCACCGGATGTCGCTACAATATGTACAGGAATGGCGGCTTCAATGGGAGCAGTATTATTATGTGCAGGTGCTAAAGGAAAACGATCTGCTTTAAAGCATTCAAGAGTAATGATACATCAACCTCTTGGCGGTGCTCAAGGACAAGCTTCTGATATTGAAATAACAGCAAGAGAGATCAAGAAAATTAAAAACGAATTATATCAAATTATCGCTGATCATAGTGGGAAGTCTTTTGAAGAAGTGTGGGAAAATAGTGATCGAGATTATTGGATGATCGCTGAAGAAGCAAAAGAATACGGTATGATCGATGAAGTTCTTACAAGAAAAAAATAATTGATTTATGAGTAAACAGGAGGTAAATTGTTCTTTTTGTGGAAGGAAAAAGAGTGAGGTAAATATGCTTATCGCTGGAATCTCCGGTCATATTTGTGATTATTGCATTGAACAAGCGGATGAGATCATTAAGCAAGAATCAGAACATAGCCACAAAAAGAAAGCGGATAAAGGTCTTGTTATTCAGAAACCCGTAGATATTAAAAAACATCTCGACGATTATGTGATTGGACAAGATGAGGCAAAAAGGATTCTTTCTGTTGCAGTTTATAACCATTATAAAAGGTTGCAACAAGGGGTAAGTGTCACTGACGAACTTGAAATTGAAAAAGCAAATTTAGTATTCGTTGGTAAAACTGGTACAGGTAAGACATTGATGGCTCGAACAATAGCTAAGCTATTACAAGTTCCTTTTGCTATTGCAGATGCAACAGTGCTTACT
>JAHECK010000137.1 GCA_024641785.1 Flavobacteriales bacterium
CATTAATACATATAGCATCGAACCATAGGCCTCCTCCATAAAGACTAATTCGGGGGCTAATTCCCTCCAGGTCTCGATCAGATCATCGGGATAATGTTTATGGTATTTTTCCACTAATATGTTTTCATCAAATTGATGTTCGGTCAAGACTGCAAGCTCATGAATCTGATCTCCTATCATCAGGAGATTCGAAATGTCTTCTTTTCGAACAAAAGCATACATCTCATTTATATTGATCGAAGAACTTTTTACTATTCCAACTACCCTAAAAGCAGCAGCCGTCACATTTCCATCAATATCAGTAAATGTTAAAACTACTTTTGATCTCATTTTTACCTTTAGATTTTCGGCCATTTTTTTTCCGATAATGATAGGATTTCGCTTTAGATCTTTAAAATAAGTCCCCTCGATCAGCATCGAATCGAGTCCGGTTACCATCGCTTCATTTTCAATATCGATACCCCTGATCTGCACTCCTGCTGACTTTTGCGGAGCTGAGATCATTCCATTGGAAATAATACGCGTGGTCGTTGCTCTAACCCCATCCCATATTCTGAGTTCTTCCGATTTTTCTAACCCATTTTCTAAAGTGTATTTAATATCAAAATCAGTTTTAAAATCAGGATTATGCACTTGAATATTGGAAATATCATGTTCGATAATATCCGCCGAATAGCCCACCATAAAGGCATTCATAAATCCTGTACCAAAAATCAAGGCCCAGATTCCAACCACAATAGAAGATATTACAACTAAACTTCGTGATCTATTTCTCCAAATATTTCTCCATGCGATCTTTACTAACATAATTCCATGTTTTTTGAAGAGTTCCGCTTAAATAATGAGCTGCTATTTTCCATCTCGCATCGCTTTTACAGGTTTGAGTCGCTGAATAAAATAAATGGGGTAAAAACCCAATACCGTGGCCATAAAGAAAATAGCCCAGGCCTGATTATAGAATAAAGAAGGTTCCAATGAGAAGAAATACGCTGCTTCAACTCCGAATTTTTCAATTGCAGCCGCCGATTCACCTGAAAACATAATGGGATGATGATGATAATAAATCAAAAGAGGTAAACTTATTCCAATACCTGCGAGCACTCCAATACTCGACATGATAGCCATCTCGAGGGCAATAATTAGTTGCATCTGAAAGCGCTTCATACCGATCGACATCATCACTCCAAACTCGTACATTCTTTCTGCTGTCATCATTAAGAATGTACCTAACATACCAAAACCTATCACCGCATATAAGATCCAAAGCATTACTTTTCCGCCGATGTTGTCAATTTCAATTCCCTGTATCAGGTCCGGCATTAATTCCTCCCATCCCATTACTTCCAGGGTTTGTGTATCTATTTTTGATGCTATGTCCTTGATTATTCTATCGGTGTGTTTTGCCTTATCAATAACAAGGGATAAACTTGTAAGCCGTTCTCCTAGAGAAAAAAACCATTGCGCTTCTTCCAAAGGCATATAAATAGTTTGATTATTTTGAAGAGGAACGGGGAATTTCATAATTCCTTTTATAGGATAGATTCCGGCTGCACTGGCACCATGGTAGCCCTGACCAAGCATGATAACGCTATCACCAACATTCACGTTTAAATACTTCGCCAGTCCTTCGGCCAACATCACAGATTTATCTCCTCTCTCTAAATAGGAACCGGCAACGATCTTAGATTTAACCCGGGTCAATGAATCTTCGTATATTGGATCAATTCCCAATATCATAGCTCCCTTGGTTTTTGTTCCAAAAGCAGATAGTACAAAAGATTCCACTCGGGGCACACTTACTATGACCCCTTCCGTATTATCAATTTTAGCTTTAAGACTATCACTTTGTGCAAAACTGTTATCCAACATCTTATCGTCCCAATAGCCTTTTTCATGTACCTGTATGTAACCTGTGTAAAAGCGAGCCGAATTCTCTATCATTCGTTCGTAGGAACCTAGTTGCATTGACCTCATGATACAGGATAATAATACAGCAAAAGTGATGGAGGCGATAGTAATCAAACTCCTTCTTTTATTTCTCCATAGGTTCCGGCTTGCAATTTTATAGATCATGGCATATTCCTTTAAAAAAACCTGTTATCGAACCCGTTTCATGTTTTGAGTTGTAAAATAATCCTCATCAATATCGATATCAAACTTAATTGAGTCGAAGATCATTACTGTTTTCTTATCCGGAGATTCGGCAGGAATCATTTCCATTCGGGTAGGTATCAATCTGCCGTCCATGACCTTCACATCATAAAAATTCATCAAGTTGATCAGATAGCCGTCTTCATCGTAATACTCGACCCGCATTTGCATGAATTCCTTCTTATCTATGAATAGTATTATTTTGCCCCATACTACTGCAGCATCCTCTTTTGGGAGCATTTCGATCTTGTAACAATCATATTTTTGAATGGTGGAATCACCGATGAGTTGATGATTGTAGTCATTGACTACAGAGGATTGCTTTACAAGATCATCATTAGTGAAATCAGTTCCCATCCAGTTTTGCATCATCATGGATGGAGGTAGCTTTATTGATTTATCAATACTTGGCAACCAGTTCCAGATCTCTTTTTGCCGTTTAAGAAAGACTGTCCCTTTATCTTTTACCGGCTCATCAATTATTATTAAGGAATAATCATTTCCTTTCGACCAGGATCTCATTTTCATAGTTCTTTCCCAGCTGGGACGGATTATTTTAATGGTCATTACCGTATAATTGCTTAAACCCTGCATTTTATCATCCGCCTTTTTCACGATCTCTTTAGCATCCTGAGCTATAGAGTTCATCCCAAAAAGTAAAAGAAGTACTGAAAGAAATTTTTTCATTCTGTTAATTTTTACAGTATTTGTTAAATAGATATTCTTTGATCTCATTTAAAGGATAATCATTGTGTATTACCAGATATTGGGTGGCTATACCGTCAAAAAGAAGCCCCAAGACCATCGCTTCATTCTTTGGATCCTTAAATTTAAGTTTTGTAAGCAGATCTTCGAACAAACTCAGATAAGTATTCATTTTTTGAGACGCGAGATCCTGAATAAAGTCGAATTTTTCTATTTGAAATGTGAGCGCAGTTATCAGCCTTAATTTATCCTTGTTTTGAGTGAGCATTTGAAAATAACTGCTAAAGATGTTTTCCAGCATTTTTTGTGGATCTTCATTCTGTATATCTTCCCAGAAAGTGCTTTCCATGCTATTTAAATCAAAGACTAAACTTTTGAGTAAGTCTTCTTTACTATCAAAATAATTGTAAATAAGTCCTTTGGAAATTCCGGCTTCCTTGGCAATTTGTGCGATTGTAGTAGATTCGTAGCCCCTGTTAGCAAAGAGACGTAAAGAAATATCGAGGATTTCTGTTCGACGCTGCTCTTTGATCAATAGATTATCTTCTTTTTTTCTTGGACTCATAACTATTGACCGAACGTTCAGTCAAAAGTAGTAAAAAAATAAAAGCAATATATTTTTTTTGCTTTTTATTTTAGATCATACCTTGAATAAAGCATTTCTTTTACTTCTTCCACAGGATACATCGACGAAACAGTCATATAATGCAAATTGATCCCATCTATTTCAGTGATCAATCCACGTGCTTCATCAAAAGGATCTTTGTAGCCCATTTCGTTAAAGGCTTCTTCCAGTCTGTTTATATGCTCAAGTGTAAATTGATATAAGAAATCCTTCAGATAGTGGAATGAATTGGTAAAAAAGATCATAGGATAGATCACTCTAAGAAAATTACAGTGGTTTTCCAGTTGCTCGAAGGTCTGATCGATCAAATACTTTACATAATCATTACCTGACAATTTCTTACTGTTTTTCTTCAACCCTGTTTTGAAATGTTTTTCTACAAGACTTTTTAAAATAGAGGTCTTTCCAGAATAATAATTGTAAATAGTACTGCTTGAAATTTTTGCATCTTCAGCTATTTTTAAAATGCTTACATTATAAAAACCGTTGCTGATAAATAGATTATAAGCGGAATTAAGGATCTTATCCTTGATTTGCTTTTCGCTTTCTTTGCTTTGTTTGGTCGTAAGTGGGTACATGTTGTTATTTAACGTCTAAATTTCTGTTTTGTTTCTGAATATGTTATTTAATTTAATTTTAAACTAAGGTTACATTTCTATAATATAAGTAATTAAATAGACTATTTAAGATCACCCATTCCTTTAATCCAAAAATCCAACTATTAAAATGAGATAAAAATTACAAATGCTATTTTTTATGAAAGCTCCTTTATTTTTCTAGGAAGATTTTTAAAGCTAATCTAGGCAAGCCAAATAATACAGCTTGACGAATTAGGTCACTAATAATTTATATAAAAAAAGCCGCTTAAAGCGGCTTCTCAACATCTTCATCAGATAATATTATCCACATTTTCCTTCTCCACATTTGCTTTCGCCCTCTTTCGAATCATCACTTTCTTTTGCTTTATCGTCACCACATTTTCCTTCTCCACATTTTCCTTCTCCGCATTTTCCTTCTTCTTTTCCTTCACTCACTTTATTTTCGCCGTCTTCCTTAGCTTTCGCTTTATCATCCCCACACTTTGCTTCTTTAGTGGCTTTTTCGTCACCAGACTTTTTATCTGATTTTTTTACTTTTTCTTCTTTAGTCGTTCCCTCTTTTTTAGCTTTATCGTCTCCACATTTTCCATCAAATAGAATACTGCTATTCATATTATCTGCTAATAAAATGCTTTCGGTCGAATTATCATTCTGAGAAATTACATTATTAGAATTAAATCCGACGATAAATAGGATCATTAGTGCGCTGGCCAATACACTACTTGCAATAGCCAGTTTGGTGTGTAATCTTGTTTTTTTCATGGTCTATAAGTTTAATTTATAAATATTCCTGATCTACATTTCGATAATAAAGATAAAAATAAATAGGGTTGTGTCGCTCTTGAGAAGTCCTAATATACTCTTTTGTCACAGGATATACAAATTAATGAGCGAGCCATCTTTTTAAAATTTTAGGCAAATCCTGGCTCTTAATTACACATTCAAATTGTGGATTATCTGCATGTAATTCTGCTAAATACTTTTGTTCAGCCTGACCTGGTGTTGGAATTAATACGGCTTTTTGTTTCATTTCTATCAGGTCCATAATACTACTATAACCCGAACGACATATCACTAACTCAGATCTAAGTATTAAGTTTTCAAGTGCTTTAGTATCCACTAAACCATGCCGAGTTACATTAGGAGAACTTGGATATTCATTTACCGGTTCTTTACCATAAACGATGTGGCAATTTTCATTTACTAAGCGAAAATTAAATTCGAAGTAATCAATTAGCTGCTTTCTAAATGGCTCCGGTCCGCTGGCGATCAATAAAAATTTAATGTCTTTTTTACCGGGTGAGGAAAGGCCCTGAAAGCGGCTCAATCTACCGATAAAATGGACTGGGATCGATAATTCTTCTTCAGGCATTGACAGCCTTCCACTTAAGCTGTGTTCTTTATCATCCGGCACCCAGATCTCATCAAACTTGTTTAGTAAAATTTGAAAAGGGCCAGAGATGAGAGCAAACAAAGGGTGGGGAATTTGCAGTTGGTGCGTGAGTAAAACAGATCTGCAATCCTCATTATACACTCCATAGCGATTATCACTGATAATAAGATCGATCTTGTATTCTTTTACAAGCCTTTTTGCATGAATGTAGTCTTTTCGGATCGATCCAATGAAATGGGGAAGACGAAATAAAATACCTCCTGCAGCTCCAAATATTTTGGAATATTTCATTTTTAATTCCGGAAGCTCTACACCTTCCAGGTCAGGAAACTCTATTTTTAACCAGTTTAAGGCATTTCCGTCACTAGCAAGAAATACAGTGTTATTTTCCTTTAGGATCTTAATCAGCTTTGCACTTCGTGTCGCATGACCTAAACCCCAGTTCAGCGGGGCTATTAAAATACGCTGATCTTTGATTTGATAAGGATCCATGAATTAGCCAATGATCATCCCGATGATGGTAGCCGACAGCAAAGAAGCTAAGGTTCCCCCAAGCAATGCCTTTAAACCAAATTCAGAAAGCAATTTGCGTTTACCCGGTGCCAGTGAACCAATACCTCCTATTTGAATTCCGATGGAAGCAAAATTAGCAAAGCCACATAACATATACGTAGCCATGATTATCGTCTTATATTCTGTAAAAGCTCCTGCCGCCTTCAGATTGGAGAGACTTACATAACCAATGAATTCGGTTAATATTAATTTCTCCCCTAATAACTGGCCTGCCAGAGCTATATCAGCACTATTAATTCCTATCATCCACATCAGTGGTGCCAGGGCATAGCCCAAAACAAATTGCAAGCTAAGCCCGTCAAATTTTCCATTTGAAAATGAAACGATCCATTCATTTATATGAGTCAATTCGCCCACTTTAAAAAAGATGAAATTGAACATTGAGATAAAAGCCAGAAACACCAACAACATAGCACCTACATTCAAAGCAAGCTTTAATCCTTCACCGGTTCCATTTGAGATGGCATCCAGTGCATTGCTCCCAAAACGTTCAGTCGGGATTTCAACGTCGGTATCGATCTCTTCTGTTTGAGGGACTAAAATTTTTGAGATCACTACGGCTCCGGGAGCGGCCATGATCGATGCTGCCAATAAGTGTTTTGCGAAAATCACCCGCTGGAGGGGATCATCTCCACCTAAAAAAGCAACATAGGCTGCCAATACACCTCCTGCCAGTGTCGCCATTCCACCAATCATAACTAGCAAGATCTCAGAACGTGTCATCCGCTCCAAATAAGCTTTGATCATCAAAGGCGATTCTGTTTGACCTAAGAAAATATTACCTGCAACAGATAAAGATTCCGCACCGGATATTCCTAGAGCCCGTGTTAAAACCCAGGCAAGACCGTACACCACTTTTTGAATAATTCCCCAATAGAACAACAGGGAGGTTAGTGCAGCAAAAAATATGATGGTTGGAAGAACCTGAAAAGCGAAAATAAAACCAAATGAACTAACATTCATCAGATCACCGAAGAGAAAGCGACTGCCATCTGTTGTGAAATCCAATATTTTAACAAAGCCCTTTCCAACAAAATCAAAAGCAATGGCTACCCATGGAATATATAAAATTGAAATAGCAAGAAGGACTTGTATAGAAATACCGATCAAAACCAGCTTCCAGGATATCTGTTTTCGATTATTTGAAAAGAGGTAGGCTATGGCTATCAGAAATAATAAACCAATAAATCCCCGGAAAAGGGAAATGAAATTAAAATTAGACTGGATCGATTCGGTAGTGCTTATATCTATCCCTGCGGTTTGTGCTTGAAGTGAAAATGGGATAGCAATTAATAAAAAGAATAGAAGTAGATATTTTCTCATCAAAGCGCTATTGTTGATTTTTAATTCGATTGATCTGATCTCGGATACTCGATGCTTTTTCATAGTCCTCCGTTTCGAG
>JAHECK010000138.1:0-363 GCA_024641785.1 Flavobacteriales bacterium
ATATTGATGCTATCGCATTTACCCGAGGACCCGGTTTAATGGGATCCTTATTGGTTGGTGTTTCTTTTGCAAAATCCTTTGCTCAGGCTCTAGGACTTCCAATGATCGAAGTAAATCATATGCAAGCCCATATTTTAGCTCATTTTATTGAGAATGAGAAAAATGATCATTACCCTACCTTCCCATTTTTAACTTTAACTGTATCAGGGGGTCATACACAAATCGTATTGGTAGAAGATCATCTTAAAATGAAAGTGATCGGACAAACTATTGATGATGCTGCCGGGGAAGCATTTGATAAAACAGGGATTTTACTTGGTCTTAATTATCCCGCCGGGCCTATGATCGATCGATTAGCTAAGG
>JAHECK010000138.1:373-7416 GCA_024641785.1 Flavobacteriales bacterium
CATTCCCATTTCCAAAAACAAAGGGTCTTGATTTTAGCTTTAGTGGCTTGAAAACTTCTTTTTTATATTTTCTACAAAAGGAAGTAGCAAAAAATAAAGACTTTGTCTCAGAGAATTTAAATGATCTCTGTGCTTCTATTCAACATTCGATCGTAAGGGTGCTTATTGCTAAAATTAGAAAGGCTGCCGAACAGACAGGTATAACATCTATTGCGATCGCAGGTGGCGTTTCAGCTAATTCTTATTTAATTGATCAATTAGAAGAACTGGGAAGAAAAAAACGCTGGAAAGTATTTATACCTAAAAAAGAATATACTACCGATAATGCAGCTATGATCGGGATCACCGCTTATTACAAATATTTAGAAAATGATTTTGTTGGATTAGATATTAAACCGGATCCTCGCTTAAAAGTTTAAATTTAGATTATTTTCTATTCTTATTTGGTCGGGCTTTTTTCACCTCGTTCTTCAATTGACCTTTCCGTTTATGAAAAGCACCCTTAAAATTTGGGTCTTCTCTTCTTTTTTGGACATCGATTTCCATTTCAATATCTTTTCTTTCCAGAGGATTGGTAGCAAATACCTCGATAAAATCAGGCAAAGGTTTTAAAATTACCTTCTGCCCTATTAATTGTTCAATTTTTTTAATGTGATATTTTTCTGCCTTATTCATAAAAGAAATGGCTTTACCCGACATTTTAGCACGACCTGTTCTTCCTATTCTATGAATATAGTCTTCATAGTTTCTTGGCACATCAAAATTGATAACATGACTAACACCACTTACATCGATTCCCCTGCTCGCTACATCTGTTGCAATTAAAACTCTAAGGCTACCTTCCTTAAAAGAGTTCATGGCATTGATTCGCGAATTTTGACCTTTATTCGAATGGATCGTTTTTACCTCTTCGTTACTTTTACGACTAATATACTTCGCAATATTTTCGACATCCTCTTTTCTTCTAACAAAAACAAGCACTCTTTTGTATTCTTCTTCATCGCTGAGAAGTTCTTTTAAAAACTCGATCTTCGTTCTTTGATTTGGGATCTCATAAACGACCTGTTCTACTTTTTCAGGCGTAATAGAAACATTTTCTACCTCAATTTTTTCCGGAAATTCAAGAAATTCATGGGTCAGTTTTTCAACTCGCTCTCCAAAAGTTGCTGAAAAGAGAATGTTTTGTCTTTTTGTTGGGATCAGATCTAAGATTGCACGCAATTGAGAAATAAAACCCATATCAAGCATTCGATCTGCTTCGTCTAAAACAAGTGTTTTAATCAAACGGGTATATAAAACTTCTTTGTTGTATAACTCTAGGAATCTACCCGGAGTGGATATAATGATGTCAATTCCTTTTTCAATCTTTTCTGCTTGGCTTTTCCATCCTATTCCACCATAAAGGGCTAATATTCTTATATCAGTATATTTTGCTAATGCAAGCGCCATCTCCTCTACTTGAAGTGCTAATTCCTTTGTTGGAACTAATATCAAAGCTCTGCATTTATCTCCCTGAGCATAATTTATTTTTTTGAATAAGGGAAGTAAGTAGGCAGCGGTTTTTCCAGTCCCGGTTTGTGCTACTCCGATCAAATCAATCCCCGCAATTAATCTAGGAATGGCTTCCTCTTGAATTTTCGTGGCTTCGGTAAAACCAAGATCATCCAATGCATTTAAATATTGTCGTGTAAGATTGAACTCTGAAAAATTCATTTAGCAAAAAAATAGATTCGATTTAAAGCCGCTAATTTAGGTAATATAAAACGCTTAAATCCTTTAATTATATTATCACCTCACATTTTATTCAAGGAACATTAAAAAGTACTTCCAATGTTTTTTCTTTTCATTCACCCGAATCTTATATATTTATTCAAAATTAATTTCAATGTATAGAGGAACTTCCAACAGGCCGTTAAGCTTTTTCCTTTTTACTTTAATAAGCCTTCTATTTCTTTTTCAATTTTATCTTTTTCCGGTATTAGGAGAAAAAATCTACGGACAAGGTATTTACCCAATGATAAGGAGGGTATTTGATGCAATCAGCGCTCCGATAAACCAAAGTTTAGCCCTTTTATTTATTGGTATAACCCTCTATTATGTGGTAAAAGCAATCATAGATAAGAATTTTCTATCCGGAATAAAAGTGATCATAATTCTTATTCTAATGTTCTATTGGCTCTGGGGCTTCAATTATTTTCGGATTCCTTTAAGTGAGAAAATGAATTTAGATTTTAGTGAGATAAGTGATTCTACTCATTTGGAATTAACCATGAAAACCCTTCAAAATTGCATCGACTTAAGTAATCAGTTGGAAAATGAAAGTAGGGATGATGAGGATGAAAGCTTAATGCAAAGTGCCCTAGTATTTTCGGAGGATTTGGACTTTCTATATCCCAGTACAGCAAAGGTAGTACCGCTATATCCAAAAACCTTATTTCTACGTCTTGGGATCTTAGGAATGTACTTTCCATTTACCGGACAAGCACAATATGAGTCTGAGTTAGCAACGATCGACCGTACTTTTACAAAGGCACATGAATGGTGTCATGCAGCAGGAGTGGCTCCAGAAGACGAAGCTGATTTTCTAGCTTACTTGATCTGTATTCAAAGTGATAATGCTTCATTTCAATACTCGGCAAATATGCATTTGCTTTATGAATTGTTGTTTTATTATAAAATTAAATATCCAGACCTATTTCAGACAATGATCACTTCATTTAGTGATCGAATGAATCGTGATATTGAAGAAAGAAGAATTCAGTATGAAAAATATAGCGGTCCGATCAGCGAAATGTCTGAAGAAATGATCGATCGATATTTAAAAATGAATAATCAAGGTGGAATCGGGGATTACCATCGGTTAAGTGATTATGTTTTTGCTTGGAATCAGAGCATTTCTCTGTAATTAAGTCATTACAAAAAGAAATCAACTTTATAAAGTGAAGATATTTTGTAAAAAATCCATTTCTTTAACTTTTATGAAATAGCTTTGCAAACGACTTTTAAGAGTAATTTAAATTCAATTAAACTAGTAAAACAAGGAAAATAAAAATGGAAATATTAATTTTTATGATCGTTTTATGGTATGGAGGATTATTCTTTCAAACCCTATTTTTGCATCGATATTCAGCTCATCAGGCATTCACAACCTCCAGGTTCGGAGAAAAACTATTATTCTTTTTTACATGGGTATTTCAAGGTTCCAATTACCTGAGTGCTTACGGATACGGTATTATGCATCGTTTACATCATGCCTATGCCGATACAGAAAAAGATCCTCATTCTCCTAAATATGATGAAAGTGTTTTTGCAATGATGTGGCGTACAAAGACTATTTATACCGCAATAAATAAAAAGTTATTAAAGGTTGATAAAAAATTTACGATCAATGTTCCTGAATGGAAATGGTTTGACAAGTTTGCCAGCTCCTGGGTATCTAGATTATCATGGGGACTGGCCTATACGCTGTTCTTTTATTTCTTTGCAACAGAATGGTGGCAATGGTTGTTTTTACCAATGGCCTATTTAATGGCGCCAATTCATGGTGCAATCATCAATTGGTTTGCTCACATCTATGGTTATGTAAATTTTAAAGTAAGTGATACTTCAAAAAATTTATTGCCTTTTGATTTTTTAATGTTAGGTGAAGGTTATCATAACAATCATCATAAAAATGGTAGTAGTCCAAATTTTGGTGGTGTTCGCTGGCATGAAATTGATCCTACTTACATCGCGATGTGGGTGATGGATAAATTAGGACTCATTCGATTAAAGAAGGTGACCGTTTCTGCGAAAAGAGATCGTATATAGCGCGAAGCACGGATTAAAAAAAACACAGAGTAAAAAATTGTGTTTAAACAATCTTTCGCTCTGTGTTGTAAATGTGCCCAGAACAAGACTCGAACTTGCACGGTATTGCTACCACAGGCCCCTCAAGCCTGCATGTCTACCAATTTCACCACCTGGGCAGAAGAAAAAATCTTCTATTCTTGCGCAAAAATAATTTTTTATTTTACTTATAAAGCCTTTTCATAGTCTGGAAGTCTTACAATCTCCAGCGCATTATCTACCTTTTCATTTGTTAGAGCAATATCGACTACTTCTTGCATTAGATCAACATAATGAAATGTTAAGCCTTTAATATAGCGCTCTTCAATATCTTCAATATGTCTTTTGTTCTCACTGGAAACGATAATTTCTTTAATATTAGCACGTTTTGCCGCAAGAATTTTCTCTTTTATTCCACCTACAGGAAGTACATTTCCTCTTAAAGTGATCTCTCCGGTCATCGCTAAATATTTTTTCACTTTACGTTGGGTAAAAAGTGACGCCAAAGCAGTAAGGATCGTTATTCCGGCAGAAGGTCCATCTTTTGGCGTAGCTCCTTCCGGAACATGGATATGAACATTATAACAATCAAACACTTCCTGTTCTAATCCAAAATGATCTGCATGTGCTTTTAAATACTCCAAGGCGATCACAGCCGATTCTTTCATCACATCACCTAAATTACCGGTGAGTGTTAATTTTCCTTTTCCTTTTGTAATACTCGATTCGATAAATAATATATCGCCTCCAACCGGAGTCCAGGCTAAACCTGTTACCACACCTGCCACATTATTATCGACATATCTTGATCTTTCATAAGAAGGACCTAAAATCGTATTCAATTCCTCTATTTTCACTTCAGGGTCCACAGGTTCGTCCATCGCAATGGCTTTTGCCCTAGAACGAATTAATTTCGAAAGTCTTTTTTCAAGACCCCTTACCCCACTCTCCCTGGTGTAATTTTCAATAAGTCGCTCTATCGTAGGCTTTTTAATTTTAAAATCGGATTTCTTAATTCCATTTTCAAGAAGTTGTTTAGGAACAAGATGTTTTTGAGCGATCTCGATCTTTTCCTCAACGGTATATCCATTTACTTCGATGATCTCCATTCGGTCTCTTAAAGGAGCGGGGATAGTTGATAAGGAATTTGCGGTTGCTATAAATAGCACCTTTGATAGATCATAATTGAGATCTACATAATTATCATGGAAATTTTCATTTTGCTCAGGATCTAGCACTTCTAATAATGCTGAAGCCGGATCACCCTGCATTCCAATGCTTAATTTATCAATCTCATCTAGAATAAAAACAGGATTTGATGTTTCAGTCTTTTTTAAATTCTGAATGATCCTTCCGGGCATAGCTCCGATATACGTTTTTCTATGACCTCTGATCTCTGCTTCATCACGTAATCCACCAAGTGACATTCTCACGTACTTTCGTCCAACAGCCTCGGCAACCGATTTACCCAAAGAGGTCTTTCCAACCCCCGGAGGTCCATAAAGACAAAGTATTGGCGATTTCATATCCCCTTTTAGCTTAAGAACAGCTAAATGCTCAATGATGCGTTCTTTTACTTTTTCCAAACCAAAGTGATCACGATCTAAGATTCGTTGTGCTCTTTTAAGATCAAATTGATCTTTGCTGAATTCATTCCAGGGTAATTCGAGTAAAAGATCGAGATAATTATGTTGAATCGAATGCTCTGCAGCAGCAGGATTTAATCGTTGATACTTCTCAAGTTCCTTTTCAAAAGCCGCTTTTACTTCATCATTCCACTTTTTCTTCTTGGCTCTTTTATGTAAGTCTTCAATTTCCTGTTTCATCGGGTTATCCCCCAATTCATCTTGAATGGTCTTCATTTGTTGATGAAGGAAATAATCACGTTGCTGCTTATCGAGGTCGACTTTCACCTTATTCTGAATGTCTGTTTTTAATTCGATCAACTGAAGTTCTCTGGTAAGAAGAGTCAAAACTTTCTTTGCACGTTCCTTCAGATCCGGAGTTTCCAGCAATTCTTGCTTCTTTTTTACTTCAACATTAAGGTTTGAAGCAATAAAGTTGATCAAAAACGAATCGCTATCAATATTCTTAATTACAAATTTAGCTTCCGATGGTATATTAGGTGATATTTCAATAATTCGGTTTGCCAGATCTTTCATAGAAGCTGTAATAGCTTCAAAATCTTTATCGTTTTTTTCAGGAAAAAATTCGTTGAACTTTTTAATTTTCGCTTTAAAATAAGGCTCAGACTGTATGATCTCTTCGATCTCAAATCGTTTTTTACCCTGAATAATAACCGTTGTATTTCCATCAGGCATTTTCAACATTCTAATTACCGTTGCAATAGTCCCAATGCTATTTAAATCGTTTATTCCAGGCTCTTCAATTTCTTCATCTATCTGAGAAACGACTCCAATACGTTTATCACCTTTAAAAACATCCTGAATTAAACGGATCGATTTATCTCGTCCCACTGTAATTGGAATAACCACACCAGGAAATAAAACCGTATTCCTCAATGGGAGGATCGGTAATTCTAATGGAAGTTCTTCCGCATTAAATCTCTCTTCTTCTTCACTTGTAACTAAAGGGATAAATTCAGAATCCTTATCTACTATGCCTGAAAATAATTCTATATTCAATTTTTTCATAAATTTTGCCAATGTTCTTCAATATTCTACTCAGAATTATTCTTTCTTCGGCAATAGATATACCAAAATAAAAAACGGAAAGAATGACCGTTTAAGAACGATAATTTTCGGTTTCTTCAAAAATATGTGACAACATGACCTTATCTACTTCCGTCAATTCCACATTTCGTCGAGCCATAACAATTCTTGCCGTTTCAAAGAATTTACTCAGTTTATGTACCATCCTGCCTTCTGCACCCCCCCAAATAAAGGATGGAATAAATGTTCTTGGAAATCCTGACCCATAAACATTACAACCAACTCCTATTACTGTACCCGTATTTAACATGGTATTAATTCCTGTTTTAGAATGATCTCCCATCGCAAGTCCGCAAAACTGTAAACCGGTATCTTTAAATCCACCCTTACTATAGGACCATGTTTTAACAGAATCATAATTATTCTTCAAATTCGAATTATTAGTATCTGCCCCCAGATTACACCATTCGCCAATAACAGCATTACCTAAAAATCCATCATGGCCTTTATTTGAATAACCTTGAATCACTACATTATTCAATT
>JAHECK010000032.1:0-2104 GCA_024641785.1 Flavobacteriales bacterium
AGACAACCCGAATTTTATTATGGAGACGAGTAATTGGGGAGTTTTTTTTAGCAGCACTCCAGAACCAGGCTCTGCCTGGGATCCAAATACAATTGATTTTGATCTCGTTTCAAGCCAGTATTTAAAAATGGATGAGATGTTAGATAGCAATGACTGGCGCTATGTTGAATGGACCTTTACTGCCAATTATGCTTATAACTACCTTTATGTGGGTTATATGGGAAATCCTTCCGATGCCACAATAAATGCATGGTCGTTGGATGCGAGTGTAGGTTTTTATGTTTGGATCGATATGGTTTCTGTGATCCCAATAGATGAGGTACTCCTTGTTGCTCAGCCTGATGTTCAGATCTGTGAAGAAGACACCGCTTATTTATCCGCCTCTTCTAATGTACCTTATCATTGGTCATGGGACAACGGAGCCAGCACCAGCAATGATTCTATTCTTTTAGTTAATCCTGCTGTTACTACAACCTATTACGCCTATGCAGGGGATCTGGCCGATTGTGCTAAGATTGATTCTGTTACGGTTGAAGTTATTGAGTGTTCTTGTTTGATCCCTATTGAGACTACTTTTATAGTAGAAAACAATACAAATTGCCCTCTTTCCGGTCCTGGAAATGGATCTGTGATCGTAAGCCCCAGCAATGGAGTTGAGCCCTATTTCTTTCAATGGGACGATCCTTTATCTCAACAGAATGATACTGCTTCTGCTCTGGAAGGAGGTAATTACACCTGTATCATCACCGATACAGATGGCTGTACCGATACAGTATTTGCTACTATTGGTCAGTTTGCTATTCCTTCAATGAGTTTTGATGTTACACCTGAATCTTGTGCAGGTAGCCTAGATGGAGCCATCGACCTGACGGTTTCTAGTGGTGATGCTCCTTATTCTTATCTATGGTCTAATAGCGAAACGACTGAGGATATCTCCGGAATTGCATCAGGTATGTATACTATTACTTTGACTGATAATAATAACTGCCCTTACATTGATTCTACTTATGTAGGTTATGCACCTCCAATCAATTATGAATATCCTTTAATTTGTGAAGGTTCTGATATTGTGGACTTAAATTTTCTTGGTGTAAGTAATGGAATCTGGAGCGGACCCGGAATTGTTGATACAGATCTTGGTCTTTTCGATCCGATTGTTTCAGGAGTAGGTGAGTTTAACATTCTATTTACTTCTAATAATGACTGTGCTGATAATTTTAGTATGAGTGTAGTAGTAGATGCTTTACCCAATGTAAACTTTAACTCTAACATCCTTTCGGGTTGTCAACCGCTTAATGTGGTGTTTTCTGTGGAAAATGCCGGACCTGATGCTCTTTATATCTGGAATTTTGGAGATGGAAATGTGAGTACAACCCCAATCGCGACTCCTTTTACCTATCAGGATTTTGGCACTTTTGATGTTTCTTTATCTATTACTGACTCAAATAACTGTTCAAATTCCATTAGCTATCTGGATTATATCAATGTATTTGAAAAACCTGTCGCTGATTTTGATTATAGCCCGGAAGAACTCGATGATGTGAATTCGACTGCACAATTCTATAGTACTTCTTCAGCAGTAGCTACTGATTTTTTCTGGTCATTTGGAGATGGTGCCAGTTCTTATATAGAAAATCCGGTACATGAATTCAGTGCTCCTGATTATTATAAAGTGAAATTGACGGTTCATAGTGACTTTGGGTGTATCGATACGATCTCTCATTATTTAAAATACAAAGAAGTCATCTTCCTGTATATTCCAAACTCATTTACCCCAAATAATGATGGAAGAAATGATGTATTCCTGGTTAAATCCAAAGGAGAGATCGATCTTTTCAGTATGAAAATATTTGACCGATGGGGCGAACTTGTATTTTCTACCACCGACATTAATCAAGGTTGGGTTGGGAATGCTATTGATGGAACCTATTATCTAACAAGCGGGGTCTATTCATATTTGATCGAATACGAAGCGTGGGGGCCTTCTCTTGATGAACCGATAGGAGAATCCTTTACCGGAACTATCACATTGTTAAAGTAAGTATTCCATTTTAAAATACTGATTTAGACCTTTTTGTTATACAACTCTTAATAAATTGATTAT
>JAHECK010000032.1:2204-28771 GCA_024641785.1 Flavobacteriales bacterium
AACTGGACCACAAATACTGAAAACACAAATGGAAGCGTGATCCATACTGCTGGTGTAATTACCATGACCGGAGATAATGACTTTACAGGAAATGGTGTTTCAGGTGTTGATTGTGCCGGCACACAAGGAAACGTGACTCATTGTGTTACGATTCCAAATAGTGGAACAGTAATGTTCGATTGGAATTATGGTAGTGCAATTGCCAACTCTACTAGTGATGCTTTTGGATATTGTCTTAATGGTGTTGCTACTCAATTGGCAACGGTTAATCCTCCTCCATTTGGAACTTCTTTTGGTACAGCATCGATTGCTGTAAATGGAGGTGATGAATTATGTTTCGTTATTTCTTCCGAAAGTTCAATGTTACCAAATGCACCTGTTGTTACTATTAACGAATTTACTGGTCCTCCTTGTGAATTACCTTCTTTAGATGCCAGCATCGAACTAACAGCTGGTATTGCCTGTATGGGGGATGCTACTGCAAGCCTTTTAGTTAGCACTGAATATGGAACTGAACCTTACACTTATAGCTGGGATGTTCCCGGTGTTGAAGGAAATAATCCAACAAATTTAACTGCCGGAACTTACTGTGTAACAGTGATCGATGCCGTTCCGGATACTTCAATTGTATGTTATGAAATTACAGAAGCTGCTACTTTGTTATCTGCCAGCGCAATTTCAAATCCGGATAATGGTACAGGCACAGGAATGGCTTTAGTAACGGTTAATGGTGGTCAATCGCCTTATACCATTACCTGGGATACAGATCCTGTTCAAACAGGACCCATTGCTCAGGGACTTGATAATGGAGTTTATACTTATACTGTTGTTGATGCATTTGGATGTACCGTCATTGGTGAGATCGCTGTGTTATATGTTGGAATTGAAGAGATCACAGGTTTAGAAACTTTTTCTTTCTATCCAAATCCGGTAGAAAATGTTCTTAACATTTCTATTGAATTTGATCAAAGCAAGATCTTTTCTATCAGCATCATGAATGCCCTGGGACAAACTGTACTTGAGTCAGCTTCAAGCAAAGGGAGTCAATTCAATGAGACTATTGATATCAGTGATTTAAATTCTGGTTTTTATTTCCTTAACCTGGATGTTGATGGTTATAGAATAACTAAAAAGATTACAGTAAAATAAGCTGAATAAAGCATTTTTATTATTATTTAAAAACCCTTCTTTTTTGAAGGGTTTTTTTATTCCCTTTTTTTTAGCCTGATTATATGATGAGTGGCTTGTAACAAGCACTCATTTTCATACCTTTAGACGCTATAAAAAAAACATAAAAATGAATAAAATAATATCCTCAATTTTTGTACTAAGTATTTTCACATTCAGTGCATGCAATAACGCTTCAGAACCAAAGGTTGAAAATGAAGTGGAAACCATTTCTCCCAATGAGAAAAAATTAAATGAATACGTCGAATTCACACTAAAAAGTGATTTGTCGAAGCTCAGCGAAAACCAACGTAAAATGATTCCTATTTTAATTGAAGTTGCTGAAATAATGGATGATCTTTTCTGGAAAGAAGCTTATGGTGATAAAGAAGCTTTATTAAGTTCATTATCGAAACCTGAAGACATCGCTTTTTGTAAGATTAATTATGGTCCATGGGATCGTCTTGGAGATAATGCTCCATTTATTGAAGGAGTTGGCGTGAAGCCATTAGGAGCACAATATTATCCATTGGATATGACGGTTGAAGAATTTGAAGCTTTCGATGATCCTTCAAAGGCAAGTTTATATACCATGATCGAAAGAACAGATGAAGGTAACCTGATCTCTATTCCTTTTCATGATGCCTTTTCAGTAGAAGTTGAACGCGCTTCAGAATTATTATTAGAAGCTGCTAAACTAGCAGATGATCCTGGTTTTAAAAATTACCTAAACCTTCGCGCAAAAGCTCTATTGGATGACGATTACCTCGCTAGCGATCTAGCTTGGATGGATATGAAGGATAATAAAATGGACTTTGTTGTTGGACCAATTGAAAATTACGAAGACAAATTATTTAATTATAAAGCCGCTCATGAAGCTTATATTTTGATCAAGGATCTTGAATGGAGCGAAAAATTAGCGAAATACGTTTCTTTTTTACCTGAATTACAAGAGAACTTACCTGTTCCACCGGAATACAAAAAAGAAAAACCGGGAGCCGATTCTGATCTGAATGCCTATGATGTAGTTTATTATGCTGGTGATTGTAATGCCGGTAGTAAAACCATCGCTATTAATCTTCCTAATGATGAACGCGTTCAATTAGAAAAAGGAACTCGCAGACTGCAATTAAAAAATGCTATGAAAGCGAAATTTGATAAGATCATGTTACCTATTTCAGAACTTCTTATCGATGAGACCCAAAGAAAGCACGTAACCTTCGATGCTTTTTTCGGAAACACCATGTTTCATGAAGTAGCTCATGGATTGGGTATTAAAAATACAATTGATGGTTCCAGTACTGTGAGAAAAGCCCTCTTAGAACATGGTTCTGCATTAGAAGAAGGAAAAGCAGATATTTTAGGTGTTTATATGATCACGCAATTACATGCCAAAGGAGAAGTTGATGGAGAACTTATGGATTATTACACTACTTTCTTAGCTGGTATTTTCCGTTCTGTAAGATTTGGCGCCGCATCTGCTCATGGTAAAGCGAATATGATCCGATTTAATTATTTCGCTGAACAAGGTGCTTTCACATTCAATCCTGAGACTCAAACTTATTTTGTGAATTTCGATAATTTCCAGAAAGCCATCGATGGCTTATCTAATATCATTCTTGTTCTTCAAGGAAATGGAGATTATACAGGAGTGGATGCCTTATTTACTGAAAAAGGAATTGTTGGTCCACAATTACAAAACGACCTCGATCGTATCCAAGCTGCAGGTATTCCAAGAGATGTTATTTTCAATCAGGGAGTTGAGGCTTTAGGTCTTTCACCAGAATAATATTAATTAGTATGATTTTAATTATGAAACGAATTATTTATAGTCTTTTAGCATTGTGTTTTATTTTATCAAGTAATAACCTAGATGCACAAAAGGCAAAAAAAGGAGAAAGTAAAACAGAAGAGATCACCGATTCTCTAAAAAATGTTTCTTTAGGTGGATTACGATTCCGTAGTATCGGACCTTCCATTACAGGAGGAAGAATCATTGCCGTAGAAGTAAACCCTGATAATTTCAATGAATATTTTGTGGCTTCCGGTCATGGTTCATTATGGAAAACTACCAATCATGGAATTACTTTCAATCCCGTTTTCGATAATCAAAAAACCTTTGCTATTGGAGCAGTAAAATATGATCCAAGTAATACTCATACAGTTTGGGTTGGTACAGGAGAAAACAACAATCAAAACAATGTGATCTATGGTGATGGAGTTTATAAAAGTGAAGATGGTGGTAATTCTTGGACAAATAAAGGCTTAAAAAACTCCGAACATATCGGAGGGATTGTCGTAGATCCAAGCAATTCGAATACCGTTTTTGTAGCTGCTTATGGCTCATTGAGAAACGCTGGAGGAGATCGCGGGATCTTCAAAACAACAGATGGTGGAGAAACCTGGAAAAATGTTCTTTTTATTAGTGAATATACCGGATGTTATGAAGTACATATGGATCCCTCAAATTCAAATATTCTTTATGCTGTAGCACATCAACGGATGCGTAAAGTATTCACAGGTGTAAGTGGCGGACCGGAAACAGCGATCTATCGATCGACTGATAATGGAGAGAATTGGAGCAAGATTACAAAAGGGCTTCCTGGCGAAAACCTTGGTAGAATTGGTATGGCCATTTCACCTGCAAATCCCGATGTACTTTATGCTATTGTAGAAGCAAAAGAAGAAAAAGGGATCTATCGAAGTAGTAACAGAGGAGCAAGCTGGACAAAACAAAGCTCTTATATCTCTGCTTACCCTTTCTACTTTCAAAAGGTCGTTTGTGATCCGAAGGATGAAAATGTTTTATACAGCATGGATGTATTTAATAAAATGAGTCGGGATGGAGGAAAAACATGGACAAGCCTAGGTTCAAAACTTAAACATGTCGACAATCATGCTTTATGGATCGACCCTACAAATAGCGAACACCTTATTTCCGGTTGTGATGGCGGGGTTTATGAAACCTATGACCTGGGAGCAAATTGGGATTTTAAAGCTAATCTCCCAATCACTGAGATCTATAAAATTACGGCTGATAATAGTATGCCTTTTTACAATGTCTATTTTGGAACACAGGACAACAATAGTTTAGGAGGTCCTTCAAGAACAATAAATGCAGCTGGTATCACAAATGCCGATTGGTTTTTTACTAATGGAGGTGATGGTTTTGAATCTCAGGTTGACTGGAAAGACCCAAATATAGTTTATGCACAATCTCAAAATGGCGGCTTAGTACGTTACGATAAAAAAAGTGGCGAAAACCTTTATATCAGACCTTATGAATTTAATGATACTGCCTATCGCTTCGACTGGGATGCGGCGCTATTAATCTCACAATTTGATCATAAACGATTGTATTTTGGAGGTAATTTCTTACTCCGCACGAATGATCAAGGTAGTACCTGGGATGTGATCAGTCCGGACCTTACCAGAGGAACTCCACAAGAAATGGATAAGCTCATGGGAAGAAGCTGGAGTATCGATGATCTTGCTTGGAAATCAAGTACAGCTTATATCGTAACGATCGCTGAATCACCTAAAGATGAGAATAAATTATATGTAGGTTCAGGAGATGGGCTTATTCATTATTCGAATGATGGAGGTAAAACATGGGTGAGATCAAACGATGTATCAGGCTTGCCAAAATATGCTCGGATTCATCAAATTATTGCCTCAAATCATGATGTTAATGTTGCCTATGCCGCAT
This sequence comes from Flavobacteriales bacterium, assembly GCA_024641785.1. Taxonomy (GTDB): domain Bacteria; phylum Bacteroidota; class Bacteroidia; order Flavobacteriales_D; family JAHECK01; genus JAHECK01. The sequence goes on from JAHECK010000032.1 coordinate 7,081, forward strand.
GTCACGATTTTATTGGGGGAAGTAAAAAACCTTATCTATTTAAAACATCCGATGGAGGAAAAAACTGGAAGTCGATCTCTGCTAATTTACCTGAAGTTGGAGCGACTTATACTGTAGCAGAAGACCACATCGATGCTAATTTATTATTTGTTGGAACCCAATTTGGTTTATATGTTTCAAACGATGGTGGTAAAGATTGGGTAGCCTTTAAAAATGGAATGCCTAACACCACAATCATGGATATGGAAATTCAGAAAAGAGAAAATGATCTGGTTGTTTCTACTTTTGGTCGAGGTGTTTATATTTTAGATGACTATTCTCCATTGAGATCTATTTCGAAAGAAATGATGCAGGAAGATGCTTATATGTTTCCTATAAAAGATGCGCTTATGTTTATTCCTGCTCAAAAATTAGGAGATAAGGGAGTGGGTAACCAGGGAGCTAGTTATTATGCAGCCTCGAACCCTGAAGTGGGAGCTGTATTTACTTATTATATTAAAGACAGTTTCGAGTCTCTGAAGGATAAACGAAGAAAGATTGAAAAAGAAAAACAGGAAAAGGGTGAAAAAGTAGCCTTTCCTACTTATGAGCAAAGAGAAAAAGAAAATAATGAGATCGAAGCTTTCCTGATCTTTGAGATCAAAGATGAAAATGGCGAGCCGATAAGGAAAATTAAGAAAAGTGTTTCAAGTGGTGTTCAACGTATGGTTTGGGACTTTAGATATACACCTAATTCACCTATCAATTTTGACTCTGCTGATCCGGACATGTATTGGATTGAGCCTGAAGTTGGATATATGGTAGTTCCTGGAAATTATACTGTTTCATTAAGCAAGTTTGAAGATGGAAAATTTACTGAGTTACTAGGTCCACAAAAATTTGTCTGCAAATCATTAAATAATACCAGCTTACCTGCCGAAGATAAAATGGCCCTTGATGCATTCAACAAAAAAGTTGCTGCTTTAACAAGAGCATTAATTGGCGCTGATGAATTTAATAATGAGATGGTTGGAAAGATCACCTACTTGAAAAAAGCCGTATTTGAATCTCCGGATGTTCCGATGGAAACCTTAATTCAAATTGAAGCGATCGAAGCCGATATGCGTCAATTGAATAAAGTATTGCATGGAGATTATTTGATCAGTGTATACGAAGGAGCTTCACCTACTTCGCTAAGAGACCGATTAGATTTGATTACCTATGCGCTTTGGGGAACAACCGCCGCACCAACAACTACCTTCATAAAATCCTACGAATATGCCGCAGAAAGATATGATGAGGCACTTGAAAGTATTTTACTGATCGAAGAGAAAGTAATTGCTGTTGAAGATGTATTAGAAAAATATGGTGCTCCGATGACTCCTGGTAGATTGCCTGCTTGGAAAAGGTAAGAAGTAAAAATTTTAAAAAGTAAAAGAACCGCTCAGATTTGAAGCGGTTCTTTTGTTTGATGCTAACTAAAATTTAAGATTTCGAGTAAAGGTCGGAGAGAAAATCGTAAAGGGAGCAGATGATTGGAGTATATTTAGTGTCTTTTCAGCGCTTATATATTATTAAAAAGGCTCCATTAGCATCCTAAAAAAATGATTTGCGTCTAGTATTTAATTAGCTCTATATTGCGAATCGTTAAAAACCCTATTTATCATTATGAAACAAGCGCTACTGATTTCCTTTGGAATCCTATTTTCTTTTACTGTATTTGCACAGGAATCTTTAAACATCAGCTTACTCTCTCAGTGGTCTGATTCAACTCTCCCTCCTACAAATGCTTATGATAATCCTTATAATGAAGTATGGGGTTATACTACCGACGATGCTGAATACGCAATTATCGGATCGACTATGGGAACGCATTTTATTGATGTTACCGATCCAAATAATATAAGTGAGATTGCTTTTGTTCAAGGTGCCGCTACTGGAGTAAATATTGTACACAGAGACTACCATGACTATAATGGTTATTTGTACATGGTTTGTCAGGAAGGTCCCAGTACCCTTCAAATTGCCGACCTAAGTTATTTACCCGATTCAGTTCATATTGTATATGATTCGAATGCATTGATCAAAGGAGCGCACAATATTTTTATTGATGAAGCAACGGCAAAATTATACGCGATGGACGTATATCCTGCTTCCGGAAGTTTTATTGGATTGCGAATTTTATCGCTTGAAGATCCTGAGAATCCAACCCTCCTCACAGATCAGCAAATTGGATCGGATGTTCATGATATTTTTGTTCGAAATGATACTGCATTTCTAAATAGAGGATGGAATAGTTCATTGGAAGTGTATGATTTCTCAGATACTGAAAACCCTGTTCTTTTAGGCTCTTTAGATACTTATGAAGGCCAAGGTTATAATCATTCAGGTTACCTAAGTGACGATGGAAACACTTATATTATGGGAGATGAAACACATGGAAGTCCTGTGAAAATTTTAGATGTCAGTGATCTTTCTGATATGACGATCGTAGCTACTATGTCATCCGAAGTCGCGAGCAACTCAATTCCTCACAACCAAATTATTAAAGGAAACTTGATTTACTCAAGTTATTATTATGATGGCGTTTATGTGTGGGATTTTAGTGATCCGCTTAACCCTGAACTTGTTGGCTTCTACGATACTTCAACTATACCAAACGGAAATGGGTATTATGGATGCTGGGGAGTATATCCTTTTCTACCTTCCGGATTGATCTTAGCTTCAGATATGCAAAATGGGTTATTCGTTCTTGAAATGGATGAGGCTACCGGACTGTCTGTAAATTCAGAAAATAAATTCGATTTTAATTTATTCCCAAATCCAGCACAGGATCAATTTTATGTTTCTTTTGATAATTCACTTCGGAAAGAAGTTTTGATCAGCATTTACTCAATAAATGGATCTATAGTGTATCAAATGAATACGACGATGAGTACTACAAAAATCTCAACGGAAAATTTTGAAAAGGGAATCTATTTTGTTGAAATAAAAGCAGAAACAGTTTTGACTAAAAAATTGATCGTTAATTAGCGCTATCTCAGGTTAATATCTTACTTTTCTTTTTTGATTAGCCTCTTTTTAAACGCTTTTCAACCAAAATCAATGTTCTTTGGTTAAGAAGTGTGCACTTTTTTTGAGGCATTACATCATATTGTTGTTAATTTTGCACCAGAAAAGCAAGGAAAAGTGACTGAAACATATTCATACCTGGGTAATGCAAGTGCCGAGGCAATCGATAACTTATATCAACAATATAAGGAAGACCCCGAATCCGTTGATTTCGGATGGAGAAAATTTTTCGAGGGTTTTGATTTTCAACAAACAAATTTTGAAAAGGGAAGTGCTATACCCGAAAGTACACTTCGAGAGTTTAAAGTAATCAATCTAATAAATGCCTATCGATCAAGAGGACATTTATTTACCAAAACAAATCCGGTTAGGGTTAGAAGACAATACTCTCCTACTTTAGAAATAGTGAATTTTGGTTTAAGCACAACGGATCTGAAAGTTGTTTTTCAGGCCGGAGAAGAGATCGGAATCGGTCCTGCTACGCTGGAATCTATTATCGATCATCTCGAACTTACTTATTGTCAGTCGATTGGTATTGAATACACCTATATTCGGGAACCTCATCGAGTAGACTGGATCCGTAACCGAATTGAGCTAAAAAACCGCCCTACTTTCTCGAAAGAGATGAAGTTGAGCATTCTAAAAAAATTAAATCAAGCCACCGCTTTTGAACAATATATTCAAAAGAAATTTGTAGGTCAGAAACGATTCTCCATTGAAGGTGGAGAATCTTTAATATCAGCATTGCATTCCTTAGTCGTAAAAGGAGTGGATATGGGAATTGAACAATTTGTGATCGGTATGGCTCATCGTGGTCGATTGAATGCATTAGCCCATATTTTGGACAAACCCTATGAGCATATTTTCAGCGAGTTTTTAGGAAATCAATTTGATGATGAAGGAGTATTTGATGGAGATGTAAAGTACCATTTAGGTTATTCCAAAACGGTTACAACTGAAAAAGGAAGAACTGCTCATGTTACTCTATGTCCTAATCCTTCTCATTTGGAAGCAGTAAATCCAATTGTTACCGGACTAGCGAGAGCTAAAATTGATCATTCGCTTCATGATGAGAAAAAAATAGTTCCAATACTTGTGCATGGTGACGCTGCAATCGCCGGACAGGGAATTGCCTATGAGGTAGTCCAAATGGCTCAGCTTGATGGTTATCGGGCCGGAGGAACTATTCACATAGTGGTAAATAATCAAATTGGGTTTACCACTAATTATTTAGATGCACGATCGAGTACTTATTGTACAGATGTTGCAAAAACAACTTTATGTCCGGTATTTCATGTTAATTCTGATGATGTGGAAGCAGTGATCCAAACGATCCAAATTGCACTCGATTATCGCCAGGAATTTAACCGTGACGTTTTTATTGACCTTTTAGGTTATCGAAAATACGGTCATAACGAAGGGGATGAACCTAAATTTACACAACCTAAACTCTATCATATTATTGCATCACATCCAAATCCAAGAGCGATCTATTTAAATCAATTGATCGAGGAAAAGGTAGTGGACAAAGCCTATGGTGAAAAGATCTTTAATGATCTAAATGCTCTTCTCGATACAAAATTCGATGAATCAAAAGACATTGAAAAGTCACAGATAAAAAACTTTTTGGCAGAAACCTGGCAAGATTATAAACCGGCTACTAAAGCTGATTTCGAGCAATCTCCGGATACTTCTTACAATGAAAATAAATTATTATCACAGGCAAATAAATTAAGTCATCTCCCTAATGGGAAAAAGTTTTTTAGAAAAACACAAAAACTGATCGCTGACCGATTAAAAATGGTCGAAAACGATTCTCTTGATTGGGCAATGGCAGAAATGCTTGCTTTTTCCAGCTTGCTTGAAGAAGGGAAAAATATTCGGATGTCAGGTCAGGATGTAGAAAGAGGTACTTTTTCTAATCGTCATGCGGTTTTAAAAACAGAAGATACTGAGGAAGAAATTATCCCTTTAAATTCGATCGCTGAAAAACAAGGTAAGTTTCAAATCTACAATTCACTTCTTTCAGAATATGGAGTTTTAGGATTTGATTATGGCTATGCATTTGGAACTCCAAAAGACCTTACAGTCTGGGAGGCTCAGTTTGGAGACTTTTTCAATGGTGCGCAAATTATCATCGATCAGTTTATTACTGCTGCAGAAGATAAATGGCGAATTATGAATGGCTTGGTAATGCTTCTTCCTCATGGTTATGAAGGAATGGGATCCGAACATTCGAGTGCCAGAATTGAACGTTTTTTACAATCCTCTGCCGAATTAAATATTCAGGTTTGTAATTGTACCACTCCGGCAAATTATTTTCACTTATTAAGACGACAATTACATCGTACTTTTAGAAAGCCATTGGTTGTTTTTACTCCAAAAAAATTACTTCGTTATCCAAAAGCAGTTTCAACCATTAAAGATCTGGCGCTTGGTAGATTTCAAGAAGTGATAGATGACCCGGTGGCTGACCCTAAAAAAGTGAAAACGGTCGTTCTTTTATCTGGAAAACTCTATTATGAAATTCTAGAAGCTAAAGAATTGATGAAGTCGAAAAACGACGTAGCTTTAGTTAGAGTAGAACAATTATACCCTCTTCCTGAAAAGCAATTAGACGAGATCATCAAAAAATACGGAAAAGATGCTTCCTATGTTTGGGCTCAGGAAGAACCTGAAAATATGGGTGCATGGAGTTATATGTTCCGAATGTTTAGAAAAGTGAATCTGGATCTTGTAGCAAATGTTGCTTCTGCCAGTCCCGCCCCAGGATCGTCTCAATTATCAGAAATTCGTCAAAAAGAAGTGATTGACGGTGTTTTAAATTATAAAAAAAATAAATAATAATTCTTTAGTTATAGATCATGGCAATATTAGAGATGAAAGTTCCAAGTCCTGGAGAATCGATTACCGAAGTTGAAATCGCTAGTTGGGTTGTTCAAGATGGTGATTGGGTTGAAAAAGACCAAACGATCGCTGAAATTGATTCAGATAAAGCAACCTTAGAATTGCCTGCTGAAGAAGCCGGGATCATAACGATAAAAGCAGAAGAAGGAGAAACGGTTGAAGTTGGTCAAGTGGTTTGTCTCATAGATATGGATGCAAAAAGACCTGCCGGACAAGTCAAAACAGAAGTGAAAAAGGAAGAAGTGGCAGCTCCAAAAGCAAAAGAAGAAGTAAAAACTACTGAAAAAATAATTGAGAACGATGTTCCTGCTACTCCACTAGCTAAAAATATGATGAATCAACTCGGTTTATCTACTCAGCAAATTCACCCAAGTGGCTCTCAAGGGAAAATTGTAAAAAAAGATGTTTTAAATGCACTTTCCGGAGGAATGGACGCTTCAGCGATCACATCATGGGGAGGAACAAGAGAAAAGAGAACGGAGAAAATGTCTTCTCTTAGAAAAAAATTATCTCAACGACTAGTTGCTGTGAAAAATGAAACGGCCATGTTAACCACTTTTAATGAAGTGAACATGAAACCGATCATGGACATCAGAGCAAAATATAAAGCGACTTTTAGTGAAAAATTCGGGGTTGGTTTGGGATTTATGTCCTTTTTTACCAAAGCTGTTTCAGAGGCGCTAAATCATTTCCCTGCTGTAAATGCACAAATCGACGAAGAGAATCAAATTGTTTATCATGACTATTGCGATATTGGAATCGCGGTAAGCTCACCAAAAGGATTAATGGTTCCTGTACTAAGAAATGCTGAGACCATGAGTCTTGCTCAGATCGAAAGTGAGATCAAAGACTTAGCAGGAAAAGCAAGAAACGGGAAAATTACCATCGATGAAATGACCGGAGGTACTTTTACGATCACCAATGGAGGTGTTTTCGGTTCTATGATGAGCACTCCTATTATTAATCCTCCGCAAAGCGCAATTTTAGGAATGCATAATATCGTTGAAAGACCTATGGCGGTAAATGGTGAAGTGGTTATTCTTCCAATTATGTACGTAGCACTTTCTTATGACCATCGAATTATTGATGGAAGAGAATCGGTAGGATTTTTAGTAAAAGTAAAAGAGATGTTGGAGAATCCTGAAAGAATGATCTTTGGATCTAAAGATCCGATGGAAGTTTTATTAGGCTTATAGAAAGGCCGAAGACAGGAGCTTGCCTGCCGTCCGTGTGTCGCTTAAACTTTAGCGGAGGCAAAGGTGAAAGTTTGAAGCTAATTTTCCCTCAGAAATTTGAATCAGCATAAATCTGCGTGAGACTTTAGTATTTCTTATTCTGAACAAATCAATTATCTGTCTTCAAGTCCATCGTCAAATCAGAATTTAACTCGAAAAGCTGATCTTTAAATTTTGCCGGACCGAACAATCCTCGGGCATTATTTGAATAACCATAACCTTCTGCCGGAGGACCTAAGGTTTTCATATCCAATTTTCCATTAGAATTTTCATCATGAATAAAGGAAAGCGCATAAGTTCCGGCAGGCAAATCACTTATTTTAACAGTGCATTTTTTATCGACTATATTACCTTTTAACCCTTTCACTGTATTTTCATTGGCGTCCATCAATTTGATTAAAACAACTCCTTTATCATTTTTCAGATCTGTGATATTTACAGTTAAGGAATAGCTTTGACTAAAAGCAATCATTGCGTTAATAGTCAGTGCCAGTATTAGTATCGCGCTTTTCAAAATGATTATAAAAGTAATTTTATTTAATCTGAATTCCCAAGAACACATACCTTCTTAAAAGCTAATTTCTCACCTCTATCATTAAAAACTTCAAAATAGACAAGGTAGATTCCCGCTTTTGCCATTTCCTTATTATCATCAGATCCATCCCATTCAAAACTTCCTTTATTCTCGATCCAATAATTCGAAATCAGGTTTTTCACGATCATTCCACGATCATTGTAGATCTTAATATTGCTCTGCCAACCTCCTTCATCTAAATTGAAACGGATATGTAATAAGTCCTTATCGCCATCATCATTCGGAGTAAATAATTTTGGTTCCAATGCAATTTGAGCATTTCCATCTCCTCCACTCCAAAAATGTGAATTCTGATATCCCGGACTTGCAAATTGCACCTTTTCAGATGCCGAAATCCAAGATTCGGCTTTATTGCTTGGTCGGTCAGGATGAATTCGTTCTATGGAAATCCCATTCAGATCTTCTAGTAAGGAAAAGTGCATTTTTTCCGAATAATTTAAACTATCGATCATAATGAGATCCGCGTTTACAATACATACTTCTGCCTCATCATCAGGAAAATTAGGCAGATCATTTACACTTCTTATTTGTTCCCTTTTTGCATCTGAATAATAAAAAGACAATTCCTCACTCGATCTACTAAAAGCCAATATTTCCTGTGGAGCGATCATTAAAGCGCTTTCCGAGATCCGTGCATCTTCAACTACGGTTCCATCCTCTTTTTCAAGTATCCTCCAGTTTTTAAGATCAATAAAAAAAGGACTCCTATTATAAATTTCAATAAAGTCATTGCCTCCCGAATAGGCATTAAATAATAATTCATTAATAATTATATCACCGGGTTTAGCGATTTCCGGAATTGAGAATGAAATTTCATCAGGATAAAAATCGCTCCCGTGACAAGCCCTTAGCTTATCAATTTCTAAATGATAAATCTTACCTTTCTCCAATTTCGGAAAGCATTCAAATATGATTCCTCTATCATTTACTAATGCATTTTCCCAATCGATGGCGAAAAAAGGATTTGAAGAAGAAATAATAGACTTAATTTCCGAAGTGTCGAGCTCTCCATTTATTTCCATCTCTACCCATGAACTATCAATTGGAAATACTTGTAGAATGGAAATCTCATTATCTATATCACTTAAATACACTGAATTTACTTTTCCGGGTGTTCCGCCAAAAATACTTTCACTTTCCTTCCAATTTACTTTTCCGTAACATGGTATTTTTGGGTCTATTCTTTCCAATGACCAACCCCCTTCAGCTTTTAAAGGATCTTGAACCCAGGTGTTTAAATAGTATAAATGATCAAGACGAAGCCCCGATCTATTCTTTAATTCTAAACTATCTCCACTATTTAATAATGTCTGCCAAGTATTTAAACCCATTGTGGCTCCGTATTCTTCAAATAAGATCTGATCGACGGCCTTACATATAATTAAAAAAGAATCAGGTAATAAATTAAAATTGTCTAAATAAATAGCATTACCTGAATTAATAATGGCATATGAAGCTACGTTTATAATGGAATCAGATGTGTTGAATATTTCAATGTATTCGGCATTTGGCAAAGCCACTGCCGGACTGGGATCAGCCATTATCTCATTAAATCGTAACTCACCTGACTTTGCTTCATAAAGGGGCCCATAAACGAATTCAAAACTCAATACTCCAGTTGCATTTGCATCCAGATCTGAAAAGCTGTCGATTTGTAAATGAAGCGTACTCCACGGAGGAAAAGACTCTTGAAAGGATATCAGGATCTCATTCTGAGCAGAGTTTGTAAAGATTACTTCAAAAGGAAGGCTACCGTTTTCAATTATTTGAAAATGGAAGGGGTCGAGTATCATGCTGTCCAAGGCTTCTGAAAATGATAATCTAAGTTGATCGTCATTTATCACCTCTATCTCATAAAGCTGTGGAGAGATCGTATCCGGGAAATATTCCCCAACAAAGATATCATCGAAAAAGAATGCATCTGTATTTGACGAGGTGTAATTTAAATGCAATGCGAAAAATGCAGCCCCATTCGTTGTTAGCGTATCTACTCCAACTACCTCTGTAGTATAATAAGGTGATGAGCCTGCTGCTGACTGTATTTCCCAAAGACCATTAGAATAAAGTATTTTGTATTTTCTATGAAAAGAGGAGGCGATCAATGCATCTTCTCCTCTGCAAATAAGCGCATCTTCTCCCGCTACCCTTTTCCAAAGCTCTATTGCATCAGCGCTTCCATTTTCGCCAAAATTTAAATAATACATGAGTCCTTCTCCATTCCAATAGAGTGTATCCTGACAAAACACTACGACTTTTAACTTATTATTTATCGAAGGGGCGAAATCCAGTTCCAGATCAAAACTCCATTCAAATGAATTTGAATTTTGAAATAAAAAAGCTGCATAAATCTGACTCATACCTATTTCTGGAGACAATAATCTCAGGGTTTCATTCTGGATTATAAAATCTCCCGTATCGCCATACCAATAAGGATTACTATAGAGGTTTTGATCGCTAAAATCATCGAACCATTGTGCCGATAATGAAAGACCTTGGAAAATAAGGATGCTATTAAATAAAAAAAACAATTTTTTCATAATTCGTAGTATAGGCTTTTAGGAAGTTAACTAATTTTGTAGCTCAATAAATACGTACTTTATGCGATTAGCACTAGTTGGAGCAAGTGGACTTGTAGGTCGGGAAATGATAAAAGTGATTGAAGAACATCGATTAAAAATTGATGCCTTTTTTCCGGTAGCATCTGCTGCAAGCAAAGGGAAAGTCGTTTCCTTAAATGGAATCGAATATCCAATAATAACAATGGAAGAGGCGATCCAAGCCCGACCTGATGTAGCAATCTTTTCAGCCGGTGGAAGTGTTTCGACCGAATGGGCTCCAAAATTTGCTGAAACAGGATGTAAAGTTGTGGATAATTCTTCGGCATGGAGAATGGACCCCTCAATAAAACTGGTCATTCCGGAAGTGAATGGATCTGTTTTAGAAGAGAAGGATATGATCATTGCAAATCCAAACTGTTCGACGATCCAATTAGTAATGGTTTTAGCTCCTATTCATAAAAAATACGGTGTTAAACGGGTGGTTGTTTCAACCTATCAATCGGTAACAGGTACCGGTAAAAATGCCTTAGAGCAAATGAATAATGAAAGGGAAGGGAAGCAAGGAGAAATGACCTATCATTATCGTATCGATAAGAATTGCATTCCTCATTGCGATGTATTTACTGATAATGGCTACACAAAAGAAGAGATGAAGTTGGTCAATGAAACGCATAAAATCCTTGATCCGGTCATAAAACTTACTGCTACAGCAGTGCGCGTTCCGGTAATGGGCGGACATTCGGAAGCCGTTAATATTGAATTGCAAAAGGATTTTGACATAATGGATATTCGCAAAACATTGGCTACAACCGACGGCGTTACCCTTCAGGATAATCCTGACCTGAATATTTACCCAATGCCATTTTATAGTCATGGAAAAGATGATGTATTCGTAGGTAGAATTAGAAAAGATGAGAGTCAGGAAAAAACACTTAACTTATGGATCGTCTCCGATAACCTAAGAAAAGGAGCCGCCACCAATGCCATTCAGATCGTTTCTTATATAAATGGAAAATCCTGGATAGGAAATAAAAACCTACATAAAGCATAAACTTTTTTATTAATCATTTTATAAAAAATACTAGGCTTTATATACTTACTTTTGCGCCTTGAAAATCAAAAATAGATTTTCCAAATAAAGGATGAAGAAGATCGATCTGAAGAGAATCCCACAAAAAAGTGTTGTCGCTTTTATTCAAGAACAAATGGATAATAGTATACTCAGTTTTGGCGAAGTAAAATCCACATATACTAAGGGTGAGGATCTTTCCCAATATTTGATACACGAAGAAATCTATAAAATTCCTCATGCTCCTGAAAAAGTGTGGAATCACTATTTGACAGCTAATCCAAGTAAGGTGTGGAAAGGAAATATGCTCTCTTTTGGCGTGATGATCTCCAAGCAAGATGAAGAGGTAATGTATATTGGAGAGGAATACACAAGAGCAAAAGTTGGCCAGGTCTTTTATATCGAACTAAATATTTTTGGAATAAAAAAAGTTGCTGTTTCGCATGAAATCATTACGATTGAACCAGAGAAAATGTATTTCGAAATGAGTTATGTGGAAGGTGGAAAAGCGCTTGGGAAACAACGTCTCACTTTATTTAAAACCGGAGAAGGTGAAACACGTATTGTTCATACCACTTATTATAAAAGCGATTCTGTTTTTAGGGACCGATATATCTATCCTTACTTTCATACTAAAGCGATCAACGAATATCACATGAACATGATCAATTCTATTGATTAATTGATTTTCTTCATTCCTATCAATTACTTCCCACTTTCTTATTTATCTTTAACAAATGACCTTTCTTAAAGAAAAACATATCGTCGTTTCCGTCGATGGAAAAGTACGTCTCAATGACTATTTGGAAGGTGTTTTTAGTTCTTTACCAAGTAATAAAAGCATTAAAAAAGCGCTTTTGAAAGGAAGGATCCTTGTTGATGGAAAAATTGCAACGAGTGCTTTATGGGTCACCCCGAATATGAAAATAGACCTGTTTGAAGATAAAAATATTGAACGGAGAAATTATGATTTAAAATTAGAAATTGTTTATGAAGATGATGATTTCGCTATTGTAAATAAACCTGCAGGATTAGTATCGAGTGGCAATCAATTCCGAACCTTACAAAATGCAGTTGCCGGAAATTTAAAAACTACATCCAAAATAAATTCTATTCATCCTCCAAAATTGGTCCATCGCCTCGACAGTGCAACAAGTGGACTTGTCATTGTTGCAAAGACTTCGGAAGCCGTTCAATTATTTGGGAATTTATTAGCTGACAAGCAAGTACATAAAAAATACATTGCCATTGTAAAAGGCGAGGCTGAAGAAAGTGCTGTCATCGATAATAAAATTGGAGACAAAGAAGCTTTAACTTTATTATTTAAAAAAGAAACGATTGTCTCAGATACCATGGGGCCACTTTCCTGGGTTGAATTATATCCTCAAACAGGAAGAACCCATCAATTACGGATCCATATGGCTGAAACAGGCCATTCTATTCTTGGGGACCGCATCTATGGCGATAAAGGAAAAGAAGTAAAAGGAAAGGGCCTTTTTTTAGCTGCTGTAGCCCTTGAATTTTATCATCCCATTAGCAATGAACAGATGAAAATAGAGATCCCTATTCCAAAGAAATTTCAAAAATATTGGGACGGTGTTAAAAAGAGGAATGCAACTTCAAATTAACCTTCTATTTTTTTACTATCAGGCAAATATATTTCTCGTATCGATCTTGATAAACCTGACTTGATATTAGCTTAAACTCATTTCTTAAAGCAAGCTCTCCAACTTGATCTGCGGTATAAAACTGAAAAAGATCATTTGGATAAGCGAAAGAATTCATTTCTTCTTTTGGATTAAATGAAACAATAAAATGTCCATTATTTCTGAGTACACGATAAACTTCTTTAAATACCTGATCGGGATCTTCCCAAAAATAAAGGGTATTGATCGTATATAAAACATCAAGGCTTTCATTCTCCAGAGGCATTTTAGAAATAGAGGCCTGATCTATTTTCAACTTTGAGTTAGTAATACTCTTCATGTTTTCCCTTCTGGCGACCGATAACATCGTTTTAGAAATATCAAAACCATAGATCATTGCTGTTGGAAAACGCTTTGCACAAAGTTTAAGAGCCATTCCGCTTCCAATACCAATTTCAGCAATACTTTCAATCTCAATTTCAGGGATGCTCTCTACGGTAAATTGAATAATTCCTTTATTGAAATGATTCATAAAACGACCTATCAATTTTCCAAAAAACCCTCTAGGATGTCTTAAATTTTCGGCTACTTTTCTTTTTAAACGTTCTCTCATTACTCTAACTAAGATCCATTAATATATCCTAAAATCCATTCTTTCTTAATATAAAATAAACCATTCTAGAACGAAGATTTGCAAGGGGTTACAAATCAATGACCAATAAAAAATTTCTTTTTTTTAAAAGCAATTAAAGAAATCAAATTAATTAACTCACAAATCAGCATTTCAAAACTTTTAGTTCCATATGAGTATTTTATCATTTCAATGCTTACTTTCACCTAGTATTTATTAGATTAATTTTAGTTCTCAATTATTAAATTGATGTTAAGGTATTCTATTATCCTATTCTTATTATTTTCCCAAGTTGGATTTTCTTTTTCTCAAGAAAAGGGAAAAGGAGTTGTAAGAGGCCTTTTAACCGATAAAGAAACTGGAGATCCACTGATCGGAGCAAATATTTATCTAAAAAACGATATTACCCTAGGTACTACATCCGATCTAAATGGTAACTATAAACTAGAAATAGCTCCCGGAGATTATGAAATTGCCTTTTCGTATACCGGAATGAAGGTTGAGACAAGAAAAGTAACGGTCATAGAAGGAGAAGTGATTGAAATCAATTTAAACATGCTCCCTTTTAGTTATGAGTTTGATGAGATCACAATTAGTGCCGGAAAGTACGATCAAAGACCTGAACAACTTATGGTAAGTACCGAAGTAATCGGAAAAGCAGTTATCCAGGGTAAAAACACTACTGATATTTCAACCATTCTGAATCAGGTACCCGGTGTAAATATTTTAGATGAAGAACCTCAAATTAGAGGGGGTAGCGGATTCACATTTGGCGTAGGAAGCAAAGTAGCGGTTATTTTAGATGATATGCCAATGATAAATGCATCGGCAGGTAAACCGGATTGGCGTCTCGTTCCTGTAGAAAATATTAAGCAAGTGGAAGTAGTAAAAGGTCCAGGGTCTGTTTTAACGGGTTCGAATGCAATGTCTGGTGCCATTTTCTTTAGAAACGAATATGTAGGCGGAAATCCAAGAACAAAAGTAAGTATGTATACTGGGATGTATATCGCCCCGGAAAAAGCACAACAATGGTGGAGTGGCATCAATTATATTACCGGGCTCAGCTTTTTAACCGCACAGTACCTTGATGTTGAAAAATCTGCTGAATTAGTCGTTTCAGGAATGGGGAATTTTGAAAAAGGATATCAAGGCGCTCCAAAACCGGGTGATTATCCAATTGGAGAAAATAATATTTCAGATTCAGACATTAAAGATTATAGCGGCCGACTAAACTTTAATTTTAGAAAACAATCTCAAAAGGTCACTGGACTGAGTTACGGTCTTAATGGAAGTTTGATGTTAGAGACTTCTCCCATGGTCCTTGCCTGGTTTGATGATACAACCGGATTTTACAGGGGGTATCCGGGCACGGTGCTCCTTCAGGACAAACTCACATATTATATCGATCCGACGATTCAGCTTATAAGTCAATCGGGGAATAAACACCAATTGTTGTTTCGAATTATGGGAGAACAAAATGAATTAAGCAATAGTCAGTATACTAATACAAGCTCGATTTTTGGGAAGTATGAAATGAGTAAAAATTTCAAAAATATTGAAGGTCTTGATTTTGTTGGGGGAATCAGCGGCCAAGGCACCTACTCCAACTCAAATATATATGAAGCCGCAGGATCTACTAAAAACAAAGTAAATAATGTTTCCATTTATCTTGAACTGGAGAAAGAGATAATGAAGGCAATTACATTTAATATTGGATTTCGAGGAGAATACTATGCGCTAAATGGGGCTGATGATTATATCATTCCACTTTTGCGAACAAGTTTAAATTTTAAATTGATGCAAGAAACCTATTTACGTGTTTCTTACGGACAAGGTGCTCGTTTTCCAACGATTGCAGAACGATATATCAGAACTAATTTAGGTGCTTTTGGTGTTTTCGACAACCCCGATCTGCAACCCGAAACAGCATGGAATTCTGAAATTGGAATAAAACAAGGTTTTAAATTTGCATCCTTTTACGGGTTTTTAGACATCGCCGGATTTTTACAGGAATATGATAATACAGTAGAATATTTATTCGGGTTTTGGGACCCTACTTACGAATTTGCATTAGCAGGATTCAAATTCGTAAATACTGGTAAATCAAGAATTACCGGAGTAGATGTTTCTATCAACGGACAGGCAAAATGGGGTAAAAATCAAAGTCTTAATCTGATCGGGGGTTACACTTTTATCCTTCCGGTAACATTATCACCTGATTACGTTTTTGCTGAAGACTATAACCCGGGTGGAGCAACAGAATTTAGCTATGAAACAACAAGTGTCGATCCCTCAAATAATATTCTGAAATATCGCTTCCAAAATACCTTTAAGATAGATGTTGAATACACTTATAGCCGTTTTTCTGTAGGGCTAAGCGCTCGTTATTTTAGTCGAATGGTAAATCTTGATAAGGCCATTTTTGATTTTGAAGAGTTTACAAGTGCTATTGGCGGAAAATTCCCTCCTATTTTATACAGTAACTATTATTATAATAACAATAATGGGAACCTTATTTTTGATGCCAGAATAGCTTTTGAGATCAATGAAAAAAATAAAATTTCCTTAATAAGTAATAATCTATTTAATAAAGCCTATTCTTTAAGGCCTCTTAAAGCAGAGGCAATGCAGAATGTCACCTTACAATACCTTGGTTCTTTTTAATTTTAATATTTTTAATCATACCAATACGAATCGATATGAAAAATATTTTTACTCTTTGCATTTTATTCCTTTCATTTCCTTTGTTTTCTCAAGTGATCGAAAATCCGGGGTTCGAAGATTGGGAAACTACTTCAGGCCCAAATAATGAACCCACTGATTGGAGTTCTATCCAAACCGGAACCCCTGATAATTTAGCTAATTTCGCTCCTCAGGTAATGTTCCAAAGTACGGATGCGCATACAGGAACTTACAGTATGCGTTTAAAGAATGTTTACGTTGCAATTGCCAATACAGTGGCAAATGGAATCGCAAGTAATGGAGAGTTTCTTTTGAATTTTAATCCTCAACTAACCAATACGCATACAAATGGAAGTGATGCACAAACCTATACTTATTGCACTACCCGACCTGATAGTATCGTAGGCTACTATAAATATATTCCTGTGGATGATGATGTTTGTGAGGTACAAGCCTTATTGCATACCGGACCTGATGATTTTCTGCCTAACCCAGATAGTACAGGGTGGATAGCTATGGCAACTTTTACAAGTCCGAATGTGACAACTACTGATTGGGTGCGATTTTCAGCTCCATTTGAATATTTCGAAGAAGGAAATCCTAATTACATACTCTTTAATGTAAGCTCAGGTAATGGCTACTTTGCGGTTGCCGGTAGTGAAGCATGGTTCGACGATTTTGAATTGGTTTACAATCCGGTTGGAATAAACGAAGAGCTTGCAAGTAATTTACTTAATGTTTATAGTTCCGATAATCAAATATCAGTAGACCTTAAAAAATTCAGTCGGGGAGAAACAATGAATCTTGAAATCTATAGCGTTTCCGGTCAAATAATCATCACTGATCAAATCCTAAGCGGAAATGAAAAATCATTTTATATTGAAGAAAGTGGAATTTATATTTGTAAACTCCAGGATAAAGAAGGATTAGTAGTGACTAAAAAAGTAGTGGTTAAATAAGTACTAATCAAATAGTTCTTCGCCTGTTTTTTCTGCCCATTCTTCAATAGTACGCCTATCAGCGTCTGAAAGCTTCGCATCGGAGTGCATAATGGGATAGATCTTCATGGGCATTTCTCTGTCTTCTACTTCTTCAGCAATATCATCTAATGCCTCAGCTTTTTCAATAGCATCCATTTTTTCCCACTCTGAAAAATTTAAATGATGACGTCCTTCCCGAGTGTCTTTACTTATTAAAAAAGATACAGGCGCAACATAAGAGTACCAGGGATATACCGTTTCATTAGAGTGACAGTCATAACAGGTTGTCCGAATTAAATTCTCTATATTTTCAGGGACTTCATTATTAGAAAAGAGATCATTTGGATTATCTAAAATTACTTCAGGCAGATCAGCAGGAACAAATTGAATAATAATTATTAAAGCTAATAAGATTAGTAAAATTCGTTTACGTTTCATTTTTTAGATTTTGGATATTAAATATACGAAAAGTATATATCGCTAACTCCTAAAGTGAATTAATAACTTTCGATGCTCTTCAAAAATGAAATAGCTTTTGAAACGCTGTTTATATGTTCTACAGATAATCGTAATGAATTATTTTTTTCATACATTTTTATCCCCTTTTTATTGCTTTGAACAAAGCGAAGCATTTGAGAAAACTGTTCCGATTGATAGTATGGAGAGTCTTGTCTGCTTATATAATATGCAATCATCTTTTCGGATTTTAAAAGCACTTTTTCAAATCCAAGTTTCCTTGCCAACCAGCGAAGTCGAATGGAATCGAATAATTCGAGTAATTGAGTAGGATGAGTTCCAAAACGATCTAAAAGATTTTTTTCAAAAGTCAATAACTCTTCTTCAGTTTCCAGTTCATCGAGTGCCTTATACAATTGAATCCGTTCTTCAATTTCATTTACATATTCACTCGGAATTAAAATCTCCAGATCGGTCTCAATAATGCAGTCGCTAACAAATACACTGTTGGGATCGATTTCGGGTTCATTTTCAGATGAAAAATGCTCTTTGAGCTGCTCTTCCTTCATCTCCGATAATGCCTCCTTTAATATTTTTTGATACATCTCAAATCCGATGTCACTTATAAACCCACTTTGTTCCCCACCAAAAAGATCTCCTGCTCCTCGTATATCAAGATCTCGCATGGCGATATTCATCCCGCTACCCAGATCAGAAAATTGCAAAAGCGCTTTCAATCGTTTTCTTGAATCGTCGCTTACCATATGAAGTGGTGGAGTGATCAAATAACAGAAGGCTTTCCGGTTAGATCTCCCAACACGCCCTCTTAACTGATGAAGATCGCTTAAACCAAAATTATTTGCATTATTAATAATGATGGTATTTGCATTCGAAATATCTATCCCTGATTCTATAATGGTTGTGGATACGAGCACATCAAAAACTCCATCCATAAAATCAACCATTACATTTTCCAACTTATCCCCGGGCATTTGTCCATGACCCATCACTACCCTTGCCTCCGGACAAAGACGCTGTATCATCCCTGCTACTTCGCTTAAATTCTGGATTCGATTGTGTACAAAGAAAACTTGTCCGCCTCTGGAGATCTCATAATTCACAGCATCTCTGATCGTTTCTTCATTAAAAGTGATCAATTCGGTTTCAACCGGATATCTGTTCGGAGGAGCCGTATTTAATAAGGAAAGATCCCTTGCCCCCATCAACGAAAACTGAAGTGTTCTAGGAATCGGAGTAGCCGTTAAGGTTAAAGTATCTACTTCCTCTCTTAAGGCTTTCAATTGATCTTTAACTCCAACTCCAAACTTTTGCTCTTCATCAATAACCAATAAACCCAAGTCTTTAAATATCACTTTTTTTCCTATCAGCTTATGTGTTCCAATAAGAATATCAATTTTCCCTTCTTTTAATCGTTTAAGTGTTTCGCTTGTCTTTTTTGCAGATTTAAATCGATTCAAATAATCCACAGTTATAGGAAAATCAATTAATCTTTCTTTAAAGGTTTTATAATGCTGAAAAGAAAGCACTGTAGTTGGAACTAAAACTGCCACCTGTTTTCCGTCTGTTGCCGCCTTAAATGCAGCTCGGATCGCTAATTCAGTTTTACCGAAGCCCACATCACCACATACCAGTCGATCCATCGGCATCTCCTTCTCCATATCATTCTTGATATCTTGGGTAGCTGTAAATTGATCTGGTGTATCTTCATAGATAAAAGAAGCCTCCAATTCCGTTTGAAGGTAAGTATCAGGACTAAATGCAAAGCCTTTTACACTTCTCCTTTTTGCATACAATTTCATTAGATCGAAAGCCAGTTCTTTAATTTTGGATTTCGTTTTTGTCTTTAACTTCTGCCAGGCTTGAGATCCAAGCTTATTTATTTTTGGAACACTTCCTTCCTTTCCACTGTATTTTGAGATCCGGTGTAAAGAGTGGATCGATACATATAAAACATCCTTGTCTTTATATAACAGTCGAATTGCTTCCTGAAAACGACCATTCACTTCGATCTTTTCCAATCCCGAAAATTCCCCGATTCCATGATCGATATGAACCACATAATCCCCTTTTTTAAGATTATTTAATTCTTTGACAGTTAGCGCTTGTTTGTTCTTTGAAAAACCTTCTTTTAAATGGAAACGATTGTAGCGTTCGAAGATCTGATGATCGGTATAACATGCGATCTGATTATCATTGTCGATAAAACCTTCTGATAAATTACTAATTACTGCTTCATAATTTACTTCTGATGAGCCGATATCTTTAAATATCCTTTCGAGCCGATCGAGCTGCGTTTTCTGATCCGAAAAAATATAGGTTTTATAATGTCGCTTCAATAATGAATCGATATTATCCTGAAGCATTTCGAAATTTTTGTTGAAAGCGGGTTGAGGCAGGGTCTTTAATTTAAAGTACTGTGCATTTGTCCATTGCTTTTTTAGTCCGAACTCGACTAATTTCACTGCTTCCAACTGCATTTTAAAAATAGAAGTATCGAGAAACAGATCGATAGGCTGACGATGTTTTAAAGGAGATTCTAATTTATCATACTGTTCTTGCGCTTTGTTAAGGGCCTTTTGAATGCTTTGCGAACACAAAGCAATGTCTTCCATCCAAACAATGCTATCAGAAGGATTAAATTCCAAAAGAGAAATATATCTCTCTTCTTTAAAATGAGATTGGATATTAGGAATGATCTCAATTTTTTGATGCTGAGCGATCGATAATTGATCAGATGGATTAAAACTTCGAATACTACTCACCTCATCACCAAAAAAATCAAGTCGATAAGGATTATCATTGGAATAAGAAAAAACATCTAATATTCCTCCCCGAATTGAATACTGACCGGGTTCATAAACATATTGAACACGTTCAAATTCATATTCCATCAACAATTCATTTATAAATTCGATGGAGTAATCCTGACCTTTTTCAATGAGTAATGTATTCTTTTTAAGAACGTCTCTAGTAATGACTTTTTCAGCCAGCGCCTCAGGATAAGTAATAATAAGTTTTGCCTGCTTTCTCGCATTCAATAGTGAAAGCACTTCAGCGCGCATTGTAACATTCGCATTATCAACAACTTCCTGATGGTAAGCTACTTTATATGATTCAGGAAAAAAAGCGTGCTTTACTTTATCCTGACACAAATGCTGAAGATCATTATAGACATATGCCGCTTTTTCTTTATCCTGTAAAACAACGATATGCGTCCCATGATTTTCAATTGCCTGAGCAGAAATATAAAAGGAGATCACACTTCCGGAAACATTTTCTATATGCAATTTTGCTGCTTCAGTCGCTAATAAAGAAGTAAGATCCTGATGATTTTTACTTTTCGAATAAATATTCAGGATTTCAGTAAGATTCATATCAATGATTCATATTAAAGTAGGAGCACAAAACTAAGGAACAAAAAAGTATAATCGCATTAAATGAAAATTTATACCTTGGGCCCGTTATGGGTGAAACTTTCTCAAATCTACATCTAAATTTTAGTGAAGATAATTTGCTTGCTTTAAACATAAGTATTGCGATCATTATGTTTGGCGTGGCCCTTGGAATTGACAAATCAAAATTTGTTGAAATTGCTAAAAACCCCAAGGCCGTTATAACTGGTGTATTCAGTCAAATTATTCTCTTACCGGCATTAACTTTTCTATTGATCCTTATTGTAAAGCCACTACCGGAAATTGCAATGGGAATGATCTTAGTTGCTGCTTGTCCGGGTGGAAATGTTTCTAATTTTTTCTCGTCCATATCCAAGGGAAACATCGCATTATCGATAAGTTTAACCGCAATAGCAACCCTTTCAGCTGTTTTAATAACCCCTGCTAATTTTACTTTTTGGAGTGAGT
>JAHECK010000139.1 GCA_024641785.1 Flavobacteriales bacterium
AATTTACAGGAGATAATGGATTGCGATTTCAATTTGGAATCAAAGCGACATACCTGGATAATTATGGTGGTCAGCTTGATTTTGATCCGGATTATAATGCAGAACAACCCACTTATTGGGGTATGACCAATAAAATAAACCGATGGGAATCCTGGGCGAAAATTGGGACAGTAAATTTTGACAAGCCTTGGAGAAGTTTGGGTTTTCAAGTTTCAGGAGTTCATCATGATCAAAGCTCTTTTTTCGGTTTAAATAGCTATAATGGTCTGCAACAAGGCTTCTATGCGAATTTTATTTATCAAAGTATGATTGGAAACACTAACCATGTTATTAAAACAGGGGCTAGTTTTCAATATGATAATTATGAAGAATCATTAAATCTGGTCAATTATGATCGAATTGAAACTGTTCCTGGAGTATTCGGAGAATATAATTATACTTTAAATGAAAAGTTTAGCGCAGTAGCCGGACTAAGAGCCGATTATAATTCGATCTATGGATTTTTTATGACACCGCGTTTACATCTAAGGTATGCGCCGGTTCCAAAGACGGTTTTAAGAGCTTCGGCAGGTAGAGGTCAAAGGACTTCTAATATAATAGCAGAAAACATGGGTTTACTTGCAAGCTCTCGTCAGTGGATTATCCAAGGAGACGGAAATTCTGATAAGGCCTATGGATTAGATGCCGAAGTGGCATGGAATATGGGCTTTAATATTTCTCAGGATTTTGAACTTTTTTATAGAGAAGGAAAGATTTCCGGCGATTATTATTACACGGTTTTCGAAAATCAAATTGTTGTAGATAGGGATTATGATTCACATCAGGTGTTATATTATAATCTAGATGGATTATCTTATTCTCATAGCTTGCAAGTTCAAGTCGATTATGAAGTGATCAATCGACTGGACTTAAGAATAGCCTACAGATGGTTTGATGTTAAAACAACTTTTAGTGGAAATCTGGAAGAAAAACCTTTGGTGTCCAGTAATCGGGCATTTATAAATTTAGCCTATCAGACAAAAAATTATTGGACTTTCGACTTTACTCTTAATTGGCAAGGGCAAAAACGAATTCCATTTACTGGGAATAATCCAGAACCATATATTTTGCCTAATTATTCACCAAATTTTTATGTCATTAATTTGCAGATCAGTAAAAATTGGGATAAGAAATTTGAAGTCTATGCAGGAGTTGAAAACCTTTTGGACTTTAGGCAAGACGATCCCATATTGTCGAGCGATGAGCCTTTTGGTCCAAATTTCGATGCAACAATGGTTTGGGGTCCTGTTTTTGGACGAAATATCTATGCTGGATTACGTTATTATCTTAGGTAGAAGAGAATTCATTTTAACTATTTGTTAGAATAGTCTAACAAATAGTTAAAATGAATTCTTCTATCTTTGTCTTGAAAACATTCATATGGCATCACAAACAGAAGAAAACTATCTTAAAGCACTCTTTGTTCTTACAGAAAAGAATGGGGAAGCTGCTATTTCTTCACTTAGTTCTACGCTTCAAGTAAGTACACCAACTGCCAATAGCATGGTGAAAAACCTTCATGAACAAGGCTTGGTAAATTATGAGAAATACAAACCATTATCACTTACAAGCAAAGGTAAAAAAGAAGCAGCACTCGTGATTAGGAAACACCGCTTAACGGAAATGTATCTTGTCGAGAAAATGGGATTTGGTTGGGAAATGGTACATGGAATAGCTGAACAAATTGAGCATATAAAATCTCCTATCTTTTTTGATCGGATGGATGAATTGATGGGACATCCAACGATCGATCCTCATGGATCACCAATACCGGATAAAAACGGTAAGATCAGTGCAAAGAAGTATCAAAAATTAAGTGCTTGTAAAGCAGGCGATTCTGTTGTGCTATTAGCACTTAAACATTCTTCAGAAGACTTTTTAAAGTATCTTAATGATAAAAATTTAAGATTGGGAATTAAACTTAAAGTAGAATCGATAGAAGTCTTTGATGGTAGTACGAAAATCAGCTATCTTAAGGATCAAAGTACAATACTCAGCGCAAAAGTATGTGATAGCTTGTTGGTCGACAAAGCCTGAAATTTTCTTTTCCATAGTAAAGTTGCAAAATGAAGCGAGGAAAGGTAAAGATGATACACTGAAAAGTTGGTATGTTTCATGTACTTAGAAATGAAGACAAATTGATTTTTAATGAATAGCTGCTATTATATCTTTCCTATTTCTTTTCTTCTTCCATATAATCATAATGATCATAATTAAATACTTATTTGTAGCGATCCCATTTATACTGCTTACTTCCAAAGTAGAGGCTTGTTCGTGCGTTGGTCCCGACAAATTCATTAACTCTATTAGTGAGTTTACTGCAGAAGTGGAAGTTTTATCAATAGATAGCTTACTAATGATGAGAGGAAATAGATCTTATAAATATCCCGTCACCATATTATTAGTTCAAAAGGTGATCAAAGGAAAAGCTAAAAGCGATACTTTATTTTTAATGAAAGATTCAGGCTTTGAATGTTTTCATTCGGTTCCTTATAGAGAAAAGGGGCAACGTTATATTCTAAGCGGGAATTTTGAGGAAAATCAGGTTATCAGCAGCAGTGACACACTAACAAAACCCATTTTTTATCTGGATCTTTGTTTAGAAAATATTCTTATTCTAAGAGATAAAAAAGTAATAGGAAACGTAACGAAAAACAGAAAAACGAAAGTTTTAAAAAGACAAAGATCGATCTCTCATATCAATAAAAAACTATCCTATCATTATTATAATAGAAGAATTAAACAGGATGATATAGAAAAATTAATGCAAAAAATGTCCCTTCAAAAATTTTATCGGATTCTGCTACGAAATGACATCTATAATAAGGAACTTGTAGTTCAATGATCAGTATGGATAAAAATAAAGCAGCAGTAGATCTATTTAATAAACTTGCAGAAAATTATGAGCAAAAGTTTATGAATGTAGATTTATATATTAATAGTCTTGATTTTTTTTGTTCTAGTTTAAAAATGGAAAATCCAAAAGTGCTTGACATGGCTTGTGGACCAGGAAATGTAGCATCTTATTTACTAGCTAAAAGTTCAGACCTAGAAATCTTAGGAATTGACTTGGCTCCAAATATGATAGCACTTGCCAAAAAAAATAATCCTAATGCAGATTTTCAACTACTGGATGGAAGAAAAATGAGTGCGATTACAAAGCGATTTGATGGAATTATGTGCGCGTTCTTATTGCCCTACTTATCAAAAGAAGAAGCGATAAAATTAATTGATGATATTTATTTAAAATTGAATCCGGGAGGCCTTTGTTATATCAGTACAATGGAAGATGATTATGCTAACTCAGCTTTAAAAAAGGGGAGTACCGGAGATGAGATCTTCATGCATTATCATGAAGAAGGATATTTAGTAGATACACTCTTAAAGAATAAAATGGAAATATTGAAAGTAGAGCGAAAAGTATACAAAGGGCAAGATGGGACAAAAATAAAGGACCTAATTATTATTGCCGCTAAATAATTTTTTTAATCCTTATACAATGGCTCTCCATTCGCATCAGTAGTGAGCACATAACTCATATAATCGAAAAAGGGGCGCATCGCATTAAAAGTGGCGATCACTTTATCTACATAGTCAGCTGCTAAGACTTCCTGGTCAGTAAATTCCTTTGAAACTAAAAATTGCTTATATCTTAAAAGGTCAATTGCGGGATCGTCTTTTTTATAGCCCTTTGGAGCTGATTTTACCTGATCACCTTTTAATGTCCCAAAAGTACTGGTAAATGCCTTGCTGTTAATAATTTTCCGAAGTTCATCAGGATCTTCAGCTATCGCTTTTCTGATTCGTTTAAGATCGTCCGGATTCGGGTCCCAAAATCCCCCTCCTACAAAAGAATGACCTGCTTCAATATGAAAATAATATCCGCCGCGCAATTGCTTTGTAGCACGTTTTAATATTCCACCAAAATGGCTTTTATATGGTGTTTTATCATTCGAAAAACGAGTATCGCGATAGATGCGATAAAGACTTTTTTTGCCGCTTACTGTCTCAATATTATCCGCTTTACTCATTCCTTCCACAACGCTATCAGCAAAGGCGATTACATTTTCATGAATACTTAAGTATTCTTTCTTATTGGCAGCAAACCAATCACGGTCATTATTCTTCTTAAGTTTTTTTAAAAAATCCAGGACTTCCTTAGAAATGACGGCTTTCATAATACACTTGTTTGATTTCCCTAAAATTAAAAATTACAGCCAATATTATTCAGGTTCTACAAAAGCGACCGTGGGATCAACGTCTTCTGCGCCATGTGTAAGTGCTTTTAGTTTTTTCACAAATAGCATGATTAATAAACCAAGTAAAAATGTGAAGACAGCAATTCCTGTAAAAATGGCCATTTCACCAGCATCCTGAGCTGCTTCGCCTAATAATCCAGCCAATTTATTTCCTAATCCGGTAACTGCAAAATAGGTTCCCATCATTAAACTGGCATATTTTAAAGGTGCTAGTTTTGTGATAAAGGAAAGTGCAACCGGTGAAATACTCAGTTCTGCAACAACATGTAAAAAGTAAGAAAGAAACAGCCAATAAACAGGAGCTTTTCCCAACACATTAATAGAAACATCATAAGCAGCTCCCATTAAAGCAACAAAACCAAAACTCATGATAATGGATGCGATTCCCATTTTAAAAATGGAAGAAGATTCTTTTCCTTTTTTACGCCATTGAACCCAGAAGTAAGCCATCGGAGCACCCAAAATAACAACATAAAGTGCATGAAGTGATTGGAAAAAACTTGTAGGTATCTCAAAACCAAATACAAAACGGTCAATTTTATCACGGGCATATAAGTTCATTAAACCACCTGCTTGTTCATAGGCCGCCCAAAAAACCATCACGATCAAGAAAGAAATAAACATCACAGTCATTCGATCTTTTTCTATTTTGGTCAATGGTTGTTTCATTAAATGTGCATGTTCTTTTGAGTGTTTTAACAAATTTCCAACCCCTGTTAAATATTTTCCACCAAATACATATACAACCTGACCGATGATCATTCCAAATCCAGCCAAAGAAAAACCTAAATGCCAATCTATTTTTTCGCCAAAATAACCTACAATAAGAGGAGCAAGGACAGCACCAATATTTATTCCTATATAGAATATGGTAAAACCGGAATCTCGTTTAGCATCTCCTTTCTTATAAAGTCCACCAACCATCGTACTGATATTTGGTTTTAATAAACCAACACCACAAATAAGGAATACCAATCCGGTATAAAACATCGCCATATTATTAACAGCAAGTGAGAATTGACCAATAATGATAAGGATTCCTCCAAAAATCACGGATTTCTTTTGGCCTAACCATTTATCTGCAATAGCCCCACCAAAGATCCCCATAAAATAGACCATCATTCCATACCATCCATATAATGCTAGCGCTTCTGTACTGGACCAGCCTAAACCCGGATTTAATTTATCCGTTGTTTCTGCTGTTAAATACAATACCAAAATGGCACGCATCCCATAATAGGAAAAGCGTTCCCATAGTTCTGTAAAAAATAATATGAAAAGTCCTTTTGGATGTCCGAGTATTGTTTTTTGTTGCATCGTTTTATTTTAAGAAGGCTAAAGATAATTTTTTCTTTGGCAATGATTTAGTTTAATGAGAGGAGATAATAAGTTTGTTAAAAAACATGCTTCCGTGTAACACAAGTTGCACAATAAAAAGGAAAATAATCATTAAAATTGCAGCTGAAAATATCCGGGATTCGGACATTAATGAAATCTACATTATGAAAAAAATAAATTTGATTGTTTTGGCAATTTCAATGGCCTTTATAGCATGCGACCAGGCTGAGACAGAAACAAAAGTTGAAATGAGAGAAAACCCTTTATTGAGTGAATGGAATACCCCATTCGGAGTTCCACCATTTGATAAAATTGAAGACGGAGATTATTTGCCTGCCTTTGAAGCTGCATTTGCTGAAAATAATAGCGAGATAGATGCAATTATTCAAAATCCTGAAGCTGCTACTTTCGAGAACACCATCGTTGCTTTAGAAGTAAGCGGGGCACTATTAAATCGAATTTCAAATGTTTATTACGCAGTAGAAGGAGCAAATACAAATGATTCTTTAAAAGCGATCGGGCAAATTTTAGCTCCACTGATGTCTAGTCACTATGACAATATTAATTTAAATAGTGATCTTTTTGCAAAAGTAAAAACAGTTTACGATGCGCAAGAATCGATGAATCTTGATAGTGAGGATAAAAAACTTTTAGAAGAAAGCTACAAAAGCTTTGTGAGATCAGGTGCTAACTTACAAGGAGAAGAAAAAGTAAAAATGAAAGAGATCAATTCACGATTAGCTGAATTATCTAAAAAGTTTGGAGATAATGTTTTAGAAGAGACCAATAATTTTGAGCTTCATATTACAGATAGAGAAAAAATCGGAAACTTACCGGCAAGTTTATTGGCAGGTGCAGCAGAGGAAGCCATAGCTAAAGGTCACGATTCCGGTTGGTCATTTAATTTAAATCGACCTAGTATCAATCCATTTTTGCAAGCTTCACCTGATAGGGAAAGCAGAAGCATCATGTTTGATGGATATGCCATGAGGGGGGATAATAATAATGAAAATGATAATAAAGCGATTTTAGAAGAGATGGTAGCGCTTCGTTATAACAAAGCAGTTTTACTTGGTTATGAAAGCTATGCACAATATATTTTGTCTGATAATATGGCTGAGACACCTGATAATGTGTATTCATTTCTTGATCAATTATGGACTCCTGCTTTAAACATGGCAAAAGCGGAAAGAGAAGCACTTACTATGGAATTGCATAAAGATGGAGTAGAAGGGAAGTTGATAGGAAGCGATTGGAGACATTACGTAGAAAAAGTAAGAGCAGAGCGCTATAATTTCAATGAAGAAGAAACACGTCCTTATTTTGAATTCACTGCAGTAAGAGATGGTGCCTTTATGTTGGCTACAAAATTATTCGGACTCCAATTCAAAGAATTATTTGATATGCCTAAATGGCATGAGGATCAACAAGTATTTGAAGTTTTAGAAGCGGATGGTTCTCATTTAGGGATCTTATATATGGACTTCTTTGCAAGAGAAAGTAAAGCAGGTGGAGCTTGGATGAACGAACTAAGAATGCAATCAAATGTAGATTCATTTGTTACGCCAATTGTTACCAATAATTTTAACTTTCCAAAACCTGTAGGAGATAGCCCTTCATTACTTTCTTTTTCAGAAGCACAAACATTATTTCATGAATTT
>JAHECK010000033.1 GCA_024641785.1 Flavobacteriales bacterium
ATAATGTAACTGCCATTGGATCAGATCCACAAAAATCGATGGTTACATCAGCACATTCAGTAAGTGTAAATGCTTCCCATACTTCAGCAACAGGGAAGCCTGCAGATGCAGTTCCTCCTGTTCCGTCACCAGTTGCAGATGCCATTGTTCCAACACTTACATCGGTAATGGTTGCACCATCACAAGTGTTGTTTACTGGATATTCAATCACTTCTTCTGAATATTCAAAATTAAAGAAAAATGGTCCCTCGTCCCATCTTGCAGTCCATTCCATGTAATAAGTAGTACCTGCCACGACATTCACTCCATACAAAGCAGCAGCATAAGCTGAACCTGTACTATCTGTAGCATGAATACATTCATCATCATTGCTAGCAACTGCAACAAGGTTATCACAATCGCCTGACCAGATCCAAAGATAAGTATCAGAACCACCGTAACAAGAATAAACATCTATAGAACCATCCATTGTTGGAGTATAAGAAAACCAAGCAGCTTCATAAATTGTTGTACCTGATCCAATTAAAGGACTACAGTTGTAAACTCCATTATCAACGATTACGTTAGCCACTTCACAAGAATCTCCATTTATAGGAGTCATTGGTGTACTAAATGCAAAAACGGCCCAGTCGCCAAATTCTGCACCACAATTAGTTCGAACGTAAGCTTCATAAGCAGTGTTCTCTACTAATGGAGTAGCTGTAAAAAATGTATCAGCAACAGTTGTTAATGTAGCAGCATCTATATCAAAGCCAGCAACATCAACTGCATAATCCCAAGAAGTATTTCCATCAGAATTCCAATTTATAACAGCATCAGTGGTTGTTACGGAATTTAATCCTAAACCGCTAATATCATCACATAATAATTGTTCAATTGTTAAATCCAAAACAGGAATACAATTAGGTGATGGCCATGTTGATGCCATTACGTAATAAGTACCTGCATCTAGGGTAGAAACAATCTCTCTTACTGCTGAAGAACTTCCAGTTGCAATAGATATACAAGTTCCGATATCCGGACAATCGTCAAATAAACCTAAACCTGTCCAAGTAGTTCCATTAGGATCCATTGCTATTTTAATAGTCATTGTATTGGCAAGATCAAGTCTGTAAACAACACTTTCTCCTCCATCATAATTACCCAAACAAGAAGTGCTATAAGGGACTCCTCTTCCACAAGTATATTGACCAAGGTCAGCATAAGGTAGATCGGCATCAAGATCAACTACGATTGGTAAAGTACAATTATCACCTTCACCAACAGTTCTAAAGGTTAACATATCCCATGCTCCTAAATCACCACCACAATTTGTTCTAACATAAACATCATAAAAAGTAGCGGATGTTAATGCACTTACGGTCGCAAAAGTATCTGCTATAGTAGTAATTGTAGCAGTATTAATATCAAATCCGGTTACGTCAACAGCATAATCCCATGATGTATTTCCATCAGGATTCCAGTTAAATGTAACTTCAACGTCAGAAACGCTCGTTGTAACCAATCCTGAAAGATCACTACAGGTTGGAGTTGGAACAAAACTAAATTCAAAATCGAATCCAGTAGCTTCCCAGCGCGCATCCCATTCAATGTAATAGGTTGTTCCGGCATCAACCAAAACATCATTTAATAGAGAAGAGTAAGTAGATGGAGCTGCACAACCATCATCATCATTATCATATAATACTAAAGCAGAACAATCTCCTGTATGAACATACAATCGAGTATCAATTCCACCACTAGCACATGTGCTAATATTGATCGTTCCTCCTTCTGCAGGGGTGAAATAATACCAAGCCGAAGCATAACCCTGAGTTCCTGAACTTCCCATTAATTCGCTAACAGTATATGTTCCGTCGCCTGTTATTTCAGTAGCAACTTCACATGAGTCTGCATTTTGGGCAAAATTCAAAACGGGCCATAAAAACAGCGCCGTTAATAAAATGTAAAATTTTTTCATTCTTAATAGTTTTAAATTGTTTAAAAAATAGTCTCTAAATGTAGTATGAAAGATGCTTATAAACAAATGAATTATAACAAATCCTCTATAAATTGATTTATTATTGCGATATATTGCTAATTATTTTGAATTTCAAACTCGGTTCTTCGATTAATTAGATGCTCTTTTTCATTGCATTTAACCCCATTTTTACAATGATTTAACAATTGGCTTTCGCCCATTCCGATAGCAACTATCCTGTTCCCATCCACTCCTTTTTCTACCAAATAGGCTTTTGCAGCATCTGCTCTTCTTTGTGATAATTTTAAATTGTATTCATCACTATCTCTGGAATCAGTATGAGAAAGTAATTTTATAACCAGACGATCGTTATTTAACATGATCAACGCAAGTTTATCCAATTCAATTTTTGCCGCATCATTGATCTCATAACTATCCAAAGCATAATAGATGTTTTCTATTTTGAAATTTTCATTTATTTTAATTTTAACAGGATAGCCATCTTCATTTAAAAGAGTGATGTAATCTTCGTCAGGAAGCAAACGAACATATAAAAATTCATTTTCATAATCTCCTGATTCCAAAACGATTACCTCATCTCCTTCATTCATGACCACGATGTTAATTCCCGGAATAGGTGAGTCCGGTTTAAGTGTATAATAATCCTCTGGAGGAAGTCGCTTAAATTCGAAATTTCCAAGTAAATCAGTAAATCCCTTTGCCATTACCTGATCTTCCGGGTTCAGTATATAAAGCGAGATCTTATCTGTAAAATCACCCCTTTTTTCCTTATATATCTGTCCTCTTAGATCAACTGATAACAAACTATTCCCAAAATCGATGGGTCTCAGCTTGTCATACTCATCTAAAGAAAGTGCCTCAAATAATAATTTTTCATCTTCATCAGGATAAATAATAACCACTTTCTCTCCCCTGCTATTCAATAAATTGAAATTTATATCATCTGTAATCCCCGCTCCATTTAAGTTTATTTTAATTTCATAGGTAGAATGAACTCCGACAGCATTAAATTGAAATTTTCCATTTTCATTTGTAATTGAGGTTTGTAAAACACTTTCGGATTGATCCAAAAGATCAACTCGTGCATTTCTTGCCGGTGCTTTATCAAAGGTAAGCTGACCCATAATAGTAGAACGTTCTTTATCTAATTCGACCTTTTTAAATGCAAACAGATCATCTCCACCCATTCCGCCAGCCCTGTCAGAAACAAAATAACCATCACTTTTCGAACGATAAACAAAATCAAAATCATCAGAAGAAGAATTTATTGGATAACCCATATTCTTTACCTGCTTTGGAGCTTTAAAATCATCTACCTCGAATATATCCAGTCCACCGAATCCGATAAGTTCATCCGAAGAAAAATATAGAACTCCATTATTAAATGTAGGAAATACTTCATTTCCAATTGTGTTTATTTCCGGACCTAAATTTTTTGGTGTTCCCCATACGCCTGACTCTTTAGTGGAATAATAAATATCCATTCCGCCAAATCCACCAGGACGGTCACTTACATAAAACAAGTACTCTCCGTCCTCACTGATAAAGGGATGATAAATAGAAAAAGAATTATTGTTAAGTGAGATTCCTTCAGGTTTGCTCCACTCATTTGTTAAATAATCCATTTCAAAAACTTTAAGCGTAAGCTTTTTACCTATTTTTTCGGCACTTACCCCAATCGAATTTAAAAAGGCTTTTTTTCCGAATTTGGTAAAACTGATCGGTCCGTGATTGTTACTTACATCCAAAAAAGGAAGGAATACTTCCGGTTTTTCGAAACGGGTTTTTTCATTATTATCAAATTCTGCTATATATAAATTTGTTTTACGATCCTTTTCTGAATCTACTCCTTGAAAGTCTTTTAGGTCTTGTAATCTGTTCGAGGTGAAAACAAGATTATCTTTAAATACTGCAGGGCCAAAATCATCATATGGAGAATTGATGTTTTCCATTGGAATAACAATAAATTCATCTTGCATTTCCTCCCAACTCTTAATATGAGAACACGTTTTTAGTAATTTCCCTGTCTCCTTAGAATCACCATTTTTTTGAACATAGTCCACTAAAAATAATTCTGCCCTATCGATCTCCATTGCATAGATCAAAGCCTGAGCATATTCGATTTGATATTTTTGATCTGCAGGATCAAGACGAGAAGCTTCTTTAAAATATTCAGAAGCGATCAAAAAATCTTGTAATTCGTTATAACATAAGGCAATTTTCTCAGCTAAAACAGCATTGTAGGGTTCCCTTTCAAAGGTTTTTAAATAGCTGTTCAAAGCGCTTTTATAATCTTCATCAGCAAACATTTTATCTGCACGTTTATCCTGTCCCATACTAAATATCGGATAGATCATGAATAGTATTAATGCTATTTTTTTAACTCTTTCCATATTCGCTCCTCCTTTTAAAAATAACGTGGTGACGCCATGTTTTTATTTTTTACTTGAATATCATAGCCTATAAAAAACTCATGGCTGCCAGCGCTACTTGTCTTTACAGCCTGCAAAGCATAGTCAAATGAATAGCCAAAACGAAGTTTTTGATTCAGGTTATATTCCAAAATAACAGACATTTCAG
This sequence comes from Flavobacteriales bacterium, assembly GCA_024641785.1. Classification (GTDB taxonomy): domain Bacteria; phylum Bacteroidota; class Bacteroidia; order Flavobacteriales_D; family JAHECK01; genus JAHECK01. Next base: position 4,562 of record JAHECK010000033.1, read on the forward strand.
TATCACTTCTATAGGTGACCCCTGCCCAAAATGTTTCCACAAACAAAAAGCTAAGATTTACTTCGAATTGTTGTGCGCTCTTAGTTGATCTATATAAGGCCGAAGGTTTAAAGACGATTTTATCACTTAAAACAAAGGCTTTTCCTATAATGGCAGTAAAATGAGAATAATTTTTTGAGGATCCATCGACTAATACATCAATTTTAGATTGGTTTAAATTATCTAATTGAAGTCCAACATAAAAAGAACTTGTAAAATAATAGCCGGCAAAATCGAATGAAGGTGAATAGGTATTCTCAGTTCCACTATCCCTAAGTTGATCATTCTGATCCTTAAATTCCGCTTTTGACCAGTTAAATCGATTATTAAGTAAGCCAATAGAAAGTCCAAATGCCATCTTACCCTGCAATAATCGAAAACGATAAGCAAAAGATCCGGAAAATTTCGTCTGACTACTCGCCCCTGTTGATTGATTCATAAACTTAAATCCTATACCAATATTCTTAGTCAGAATTGGAGTGTTCATCGTTAATGATTGCATTTTAGGAGCCCCCTCAAGTCCTGTCCATTGAGATCTTATGATTCCGGCCAAACTAAAAGTTTCTCGAGATCCGGCATAGGCTGAATTTACCTCATATAAATTAAACATATATTGAGTAAATCGCATTTCTTGCTGACCTTCACTCGAAAGTGTTAAGACGATAAAAAACAGTATGGCAAAAGCCTTTTGCATCATCTGGTCAATTCAATATATCCGCTATAATTCTTATTATTTAGCTTAAGCTGATAGTAATAGGTTCCTTCCGTTACATCCTTCCCTTTATCATCCTTTCCATCCCAAACCATTGAGCTGTTGTTATAGTTTATAAAATCCTGAACTTTACTGCCCCATTGATTAAAAATGGTCATTTCATTTTTAATATTTGGTTCAGAATTAATATTATCAATGATCCATAGATCATTTACATTATCCCCATTCGGGGAAAAGGCAGTGTAAAATTTCAATAAACAACTGCTTTCATAAATTCTTCCTACTTGTGCCGAATCCTGTATGATCCTTCCACAGGCTATAATTTCAAAACCATACCACCCGGATGATAAAGCTGTAATACTTATTCCACTTGCCCCATTATCCCAGTTAATGACATAATTATTGCTTTCACATCCTTCTAAGTTGCTAATGATCACTTGTCCGTCTTCGGTATCCGGACAAGTTTCATCAATTACATTGATCTCATAGGTGATATTTGCTGTCGTGCCAAAAGAGGCTTGCTGAAAACCTTGAGTAATAAAGAAATCATTGCCATCAGCGCTTCCTATTACTGCTTCCCCAATCGTTGAGGAGATCATGAGATTTCCATTCAATTCAGTGTTTCCTGCAGACGAAATTACTTGACGCTTTAATTCAACATCTTGTGAAAAAAGTGCTAATGGTGAGATCAATAGCAGGATAATATGTAAATAAAAAAATTTCATTCTAATCTTTAGAAATAATCCACCAATCACTAAGGCCGTCGCTTACGATAATCACTTGCTCATAAACTCCAGAAATATCTCCAAGAATATAAGTGCTCGTACCTTCAATAAGGTCCGACCCATTAGCATGAATTTTTAAGTCATTATTAATATTTGGATCGCCTTTTTTTATGATATAGATTCTACCCGGTACAGAAGCTGCACTTGGTAGATCGACCTCAACATCACCCACCGTGGGTTTTCCTATAAAAATCGTTTCATCTCCAAGTAAATAACTAGTTCCACTTGGTCCTTCAACTCTTACTTTAGCCGCTGTAGATCCCATAATATGAAATGTAGAACTCGGATTAGCTTCATTGATCCCTACATTTCCAAGATTCGAATTACTAACGTTTATCCCGTTGTTAGTCCAGTTTTTATCGTCTTTTAATTCACTCAGATCTGCACTTTGATCTGAACCCGCTTCTGTGACGGTCAATACACTATTCGATGAATTAAAATTCATATTCGTAATTAGCTCGTTTGTAGTACTTGCATCTGCATCATTTACAGCATCGCTAAAAGATCCGCCTCCATTACTTAATGTGACGGTACTCCCTACTTTAGAAATTGTCTGGATCTCATTTGTGGGATCGGCATCGGCGTCATCTACCGCATCACTAAAAGATCCACCTCCATCGCTTAATGTAACCGTAATTCCTGCCTTGCTTATTGTTTGAAATTCGTTTGCAGGATCTGCATCAGCGTCATCTACAGCATCTATAAAGCTTCCACCATCACCACTTAGAGTAACAGTCTCTCCCAATTTTGAAATACTTTGTATTTCATTTGTCGGATCGGCATCAGCATCATTCACTTCATCAGTAAAGCTCCCGCCATCATCGCTTAAAATAACCTGATCACCAACTTTAGTGATCGTCTGTAATTCGTTTGTCGAATCCGCGTCAGCATCTTCAATTGAAAAAGCTACTGAGTTTGAATTATCCAAAGAAATGCTAATGTTTTCTGGCTCACTTGTGTCGATCGATAATTGCTGGTCATCGCTATTAAAAGCGGAAAGATCAACTTGTGTTCCTGAATTATCTCCACTTAATGTTAATACATCTCCAACTAATACTAGTTGTTGAATCTCATTTGTTGGGTCAGCATCTTCATCCGCTCCGTAACTTGCGCTATCCGATCGGCTTGAATAAAATGAATAAGGAACAGAAACTAATTGATAATTTCCCAGATCGGTCATTCCGGTCCCATCATCAATACTTACATTTAAAAAACTACCCTGACTCCAGTCTATCGTGCTGAAATCACCTTCTAAAACCGATCCATTTCCTATTTTTAATGTAAATAATCCAAAAGGGTCGGTTGCGACATCGCTATGCGTTTCAACATAAACAGGGGATCCACTAACAGAACCTTCATAAATACTGAACTCAACATCCAGAAATACGCCACCTAATTCTTCACCAGATCCATTTCTGGCTACTGCCTGATAATTGATAAAGTGTGGACTTTCCTGCGCAAATAATTCACCGACCTGGCCCAAATTGAGCGCCCAAATCGCTGAAGTAAAAAGTAAAATTCTTCCAAAAATATTCATTGTTCAATTCGCCTAAAATTAACAGAGCAATATAGCCTAATGACCAGAAATAAAGGATTGCATTTAAAGTGAACTTTAAACAATGCAATGTGGGTTAGCAAAAATGTTTTTTTACAAAACGTTGAATATCTCCTTCTTTAGGAAGCACTTCACCATTCAATAAAAACTTCACCATTTTTTTTGACATCCATGGTGCAATTAAAACCCCTTTTGTTCCTAATCCATTAAATATAAAAACATTCTTGTAATTCGGATGAACTCCCGCTAAAGGTCTTCTATCAGAAACAGTTGGTCTAATACCTGCCTTATGATCCAATACTTCCCAATCACTATAATTAAAATTCTTTTCCAAATATGCTAATAATTCATTTTTTCCCTTTTCAGTTGGCTTATGATCAAGCTCTTTCCATTCAAATGTAGCACCGACTCCTAATCTCCCGTCTTTTAAATCCATTAAGTGCTTTCCATTATTTAAAATGAAATCAAAACTCCATCCCGGATTTTTAATTACTATGCCTTCTCCTTTCGTTGGCTTTAATGGTAACCACTTAAAAAAAGGATTATTTAAAACTTCACTTCCTTCACAAAAAACAATGTTTTTAGCTAAATGATCCTTATACCTTATCTCATCATCAGAAATACTTAGCATAGAAAAATCTAGACTGTCTTCAACTAATACGGCCTTTTCCTTTAAATGTTCCTTTAATGAACTCATAAATACACTTAAATGGACAAAGCCACCGTTTTTTACCGTTCCGGCACCGTAAGGCATATTTAATGGCAAGGCATTTAGTGCTTCAGGAAAATCGTCATTTAAGTAGGCTGAATAATTAGGATCATCCGATTTTAAGTACCAGTTATTCTGAGAATATACATCACTAAATAAACGGACAATTTCTTTCGGTTCATAAAAGGAAACGCCCAGTACTTCTTGCAAGTCCTTATAAAATAAATGTGCCTCCGCCGTCATTTCATCTGCCATCCATGCTTTTAAAAGGCGTTTAAAAGAAATCGCATTCCAAACTCCTCCGGCAACCTTCCAGGCCGCTTGTGGAGAATCATTGTCTATTAAAATAATGGATTTCCCCTCTTTAATTAAGCGATAGGCTAGAACACTTCCTGCAATTCCACCTCCAACTATGATATAATCACGCATCTACTCTCTCTGCTGTAATTCTGGCAATATTCACAATTACCTTCACTGCTTTCTCCATCGATTGGATTGGAACATACTCATATCTTCCATGAAAATTTAATCCTCCGGCAAAAATATTCGGGCAGGGCAGACCCATGTAAGAAAGACGTGATCCATCCGTTCCTCCTCGTATTGGTTTAATATCCGCTTTTATCCCTGCGTCTTTCATCGCTTGCTCTGCAATATCAACGATAAACATTTGAGGGACTACTTTTTCCTTCATGTTATAATATTGATCTTTCATTTCAAGAACAAAGGTTTCGGAACCATACTTTTCATTCATCTGATCAATTTTCTTTTTGAAGAATTCCTTTCTCGCTTTAAATTTTTCCATATCATGATCTCTAATAATATAGATCATAGTCACTTCATCAACACCTCCATTATGGGAGATCTGATGATAAAACCCTTCGTAACCTTCTGTTCTTTCCGGAACTTCTTCTGAGGGAAGTGACAAAACAAAATCTGAAGCAAAGGTTAATGCATTTCTCATCACACCTTTAGCATAACCCGGATGTACGATCTTTCCCTGTACAATCACTTTTGCAGAGGCGGCATTAAAGTTTTCATACTCTAATTCTCCCACATCCGATCCGTCCATAGTATATGCCCAATCAGCCCCAAATTTCTTAACGTCAAATAGATCAGCTCCTTTACCAACTTCTTCGTCAGGGGTAAAACAAATTCTTATTTTTCCATGTTCAATTTCAGGATGTTCTAATAAATACTCCATTGCAGTTACTATCTCTGCAACTCCTGCTTTGTCATCAGCCCCCAATAATGTAGTACCATCAGTAGTAATAAGATCTTCTCCAACATGGCGGAGCAAGGATGGAAAATCACTTGGTGAAAGAACTATATTTAATTCTTTGTTCAGTAAAATTGCATTCCCCTGATAGTTTTTGTGAATTTGAGGCTTAACATTTTCGCCGGTAAAATCAGGACTGGTGTCATGATGAGATACAAATCCGATCACGGGAACTTTTTTAAGTGTATTCGAAGGAAGTGTAGCCATCACGTATGCGTGTTTATCCACTTCAACATCCGATAAACCTATACTTTTAAGTTCCTCAGCAAGGTATTTAGCAATAATATGCTGATTTGGAGTGCTTGGAATATGATCAACTTCTGCTTTTGAAGTGCTATGAAAACTAACGTATTTCAAAAAACGATCTACAAGATTATTCATTTTATAAATTTTTGCTAAAATAGTGGTTTTTATATCCCAAAAGAATGGGAAGCATCAGTTTAAATACTGAATTAAAATCAGTAGTTCTACGCTAACAAAAAACTAAGAAAATGCATAAGTTAGCTTAGTGTTTAATTAATAAGAAATCGATGCTGGATCAACTGGATTTAAATCAACTTTTGTTTCTTGATATAGAAACGGTTCCTGAAGTATATCATTATGATGATCTCGATCCTAAAGCTAAATCGCTTTGGGAACAAAAAATGAAATGGCAAATAGAAAAGGATGATACGAGTGCGGAAGCTCTTTTTGAAAAAGCTGGAATACTTGCTGAATTCGGAAAAATTATCTGTATTTCAGTCGGCTTCTTGGTTAATGCCGGAACACCCTCAGTAAAATATCGAACGACTTCCTTTGCCGGAGATGATGAAAAAGAACTCCTTGTAAACTTCTCCAATTTACTTAATACTCATTACAATCGCCAAGATCGATATTTATGTGCACATAATGGCAAAGAATTCGACTTTCCATACATCGCCAGAAGAATGTTGATTAATGGAATTCGTCTTCCTTTAATGCTAAATATTGCCGGTAAAAAACCTTGGGAAATCAAACATATCGATACGCTGGAATTGTGGAAATTCGGTGATTATAAACATTACACTTCCTTGAATTTATTAGCTCATCTATTTGGAATCCCCACTCCAAAAGATGATATAAGTGGAGCAGATGTTGCAAAAGTATATTATGAAGAAGGGGATATTGACCGTATCGTCACCTATTGTGAAAAAGATACGCTAACGGTTTGTCAGTTGCTTTTGAAATATAAAGGCATGAAATTGATTGAAGAGGATCAGATCATTCGAATTTAATTTGTTACACCTCCTAAGAATTAAAATTTCACTCAAAGTTTGCTAAGGGATTCGCAAAATAGCTTTAGCGGATGAGAAGCGAAAGCGAGGGTAGATTTTTAGCATTAATCTTTGAGATCTCTATACCTACTCCTCGTCTTTGTTGTCAAAAAGAAATCAACTATTTTCGGAAGTCAAAAAAGAACCCGCTCTTCAGGATTTAATTCACGCTATTTATTACACTCGCCAAAAATCCATTAAAATCGAAGTCCCCATTATCCGTTTGAGCCATAGTAACAACTACCATTTCTAAAGAAGGAATGATATATACGGCTTGCCCTTCATAACCATCCATATAATATACATCCCTTGGACAATCAGGAAATGTTCTTACAGAAGGATCCTCAATGCTTCCAACATTTAACCAAAACTGCGCTCCATATTCCTGCATTTCTGCCGGAGGAGTAGGTGTCTTTGTATAATCTACCCATCCTTCAGGAAGAATTCGTTCTCCATTCCAAACTCCATCATTTAAATAAAGTAAACCTAATCTTGCCCAATCTCTGGGAGAGGCCCAGATATAGGAAGAGCCAATAAATGCATTGGAAGCGTCAACTTCAAATAAGGCGCTGTTAACGCCAATTTTACTAAATACCTCTTTAAAAGGCCATTGCAAATAATCTTCACCTAATTCAATTCTTAAGATCCTCGACAATATATTGGTAGTCCCACTTGAATATTGCCATTTTTCACCTGGATTAAAATCCAGTCTCAATTGAGAAGCATAAAAGCCCATGTCTTCAGAACCATAGAGCATTTTTGTTGCATGACTCACTTTACCATAATCCTCTTCCCATTCTAAACCGGAACTCATGCGAAGTAATTGATCTGTAGTAATTTTACTTCGTGGGTCATTCGGATCACGCCATTCGGGAATTGGAGCAGGCGCATATATATCAAATCCCCTCTTCTTTACTAAGATTCCCAGCATGGTGTTAGTAATACTTTTACTCATAGACCATCCGATCTGGGGTGTATTCGGACCAAAATTAGGATCGTGTCTTTCTGCAATAATTTTCCCTTTATAAACTACAATTACTGCCCGTTGATTATTGGGGTGTTTAGGGTCATCATTTATAAAAGAATCATCGATCGCTTTTGTTAGTTTTTGCATATCAACTTCATCTGAATCATAAGGCAGCGTCATGTTTCCAAATGGCCATAAAAGGGTATCGCTTAAGGAAATTTCAGCAAACGAAATACTCGGTAGTTCATTTCTTAATTCTATTTCACTTTTATCGATCAATAAAGTACATCCTAATCCCTTTCTGTAGATCGCTTTCTTTTTTGCAAAGCCAAAAACCGATCCTGTCGCTGAAGAATCCTCCGGATTTAATTTATAGGTACCCAATGCTTTAAATCCCCTTCCTAATTCATTTTTTAAAACATCAGCTTGGTTTTGTCCCCCGATATAGGCACAAGAACATAGGTCTTTTGCGCCATAACCAGCAATCAGTGGTGCGTAAGAGATCATAAAATAAATAATCCCCGATATTAAAATAATAGCTAATATTATTAAGCCTCGATAAAAATATTTCATTCTATATTAATTGAAATTTTACTTAAATAAATGCCTCTTTAAAGCACGTGTTAAAAATCGGATTTTTTCATCTAATGGAAAACGTTTCAGATTTACTTTTACAACTCCTTTAGTCAACATTGTTTTTTGTGTATAATCAATATTTACATCAACAACTACCGGAACCCCCTCTTTTGAAACTGCAATTGCTTGTTTTATACACTCTGTGATCTGATGATCATTTTCCATTCGGATATAAGCTGCTCCAAGTCCTAAAATGAGACTTTCATAATCTACTTTTCCCAAAACCGAACAGGTTTTTTTATTTAATGGGATTTTCTGAAATTGAGTGATTTGGCCTAATTCCCCATCATTAAATATGAAATAGATCACCGGGACTTCATAACTAACCGCGGTAACAAGTTCCATTCCTGTCATTAAAAAAGCCCCATCTCCCACAATTCCGACTACCTGTCGTTTTGGATTATTAAGTTTTGCAGCAATAGCTGCCGGAATACAATATCCCATGCAATTAAAATCGGTAGGCGAAATAAATGATCGGGGCAGATCTACCGGAAATAATTCACTCGCTAAAAAAGTGTGCTTTCCATCATCAATTACAAGTTGAACGTCATTATCTAATTGCTTTTTCAAGTCAAAAAAGAAATGACCCGGAGAAACTTTATCTACTTGCTTTTCCTTTAACCATTCTTTAAAATAATTACCGTTCATTTCCCGAAGCTTAAATCCAATTTCTTCCTTGGATCTGGAATTTGAATATTTATTTGCTTTTAAACCTTCGAGAATAAGCTGGAGTGCAATACCTGCATCCGATTCAATAGCAACTGTGCACTGATAATTCTTATTGAAAACGCTTGGGTTTATATCGATATGTATGAGATTTTTTGGTTGGTCCAAACCATAACTTCCTGTAGCAATTTCACCAAATCGTGCCCCAACCGTCAACATTACATCGTGTTTTTTTAATGCCCATTGATTTGATGGTTTTGCCGCTTCCCCTATACCTACGCTTGTATATAAGGGATGGGTATTTGGGAAGGCGCTTTTTCCTTGGAGTGTTGTAGCAACAGGAGCTGCTAATAATTCTGCTAGTTCAATGCTGTATTGCGTATAATTTACTGCACCCCAGCCTAAAAAAAGCATTGGATTTTTGGCATTAGTTAAAAGATCGACCGCTTTATTTATCGTTTCCATATCGATCGCTTTTTCCTCGATGCTTGATTTGTACTTCGGTAAGTCTTTGATACTTACTGAAAACAATTGCAGATTAACCGGTAATTCTATAAAAACTGGTCCCGGTTCTCCACTTTTTGCAATATCATGGGCTTTGAAAATGGTTGGAATAATGTCTTCATGAGAAAGGATTCTAAACTGTGCCTTCGTAATCGGTTTTGCCAATTCAATTTGATCGAATTGATGCAATTGATAGTGTCGCCCGCTATCGGTTCGAGTACCTCCTGCGATTATAAGCATTGGAATGCCATCAAGAAAAGCCTCACCTATTCCGCTCATCGCGTGTGTAAGTCCTGCTGCAGGTACGATAACTATAGTTCCGACAGAATTTGATGTTCTTGAAGTAGCGTCTGCCATAAAAGAAGCCCCCGCTTCATGACTCACTAAAATAGGCTCTATCTTTTCTGAAATCGCCATGGCATCATAAAGCTCTGTTGTGTGCGTACCTGGAATTCCATAAGCGAAATTTATTCCTAATTCTTCTAGTGCATAAACTGCAAGTTGAGCTCCATTCTTTTTCATTCTTCAGATTTTATTAAAGATTTACCGACAATGCTATGTGCTGCTATTCTTCCTGTAAAAACACATCCGCCTAAAAAAGTTCCTTCTAAAGCTCCTTTACCATGCATTCCACCTCCCCCAAAACCCGAAGCTTCTCCGGTTGAATATAATCCATTAATTCTGTTCCCATCAATATCAAGTACACAACAATTCAAATCCGTTTGAATTCCACCTAAGGTTTTTCTCGAAACTATAAATTCCCTGATGGCAATTAAAGGAAAGGTCTTCGGGTCAACTATTTTTTGAAATTTACTTGTTCTGATCTTATCTCCTTTATAATTTCGGGCATGAGCTATCCTTCTAAGTTGGTCGTCATTATGAAACTTTTGGCCTCTTGAAATATTCGAATCATAATCGCCAATCGCCTCTTTTAATTTGTTTACATCTACTTCCTCATCGCCATTAAGTGCATTCATTTTTACTGCCAATTCTTCTATTGAATTTGCAGTAACAAAATCAATACAATTATCGATCATGTCTTTTACAAGTTCTTTGTTTCCAAAAAGGAGCGATTTTAAAAATTTAAATAGTTTTTTATCACGGATATCCGGATTGAACTCTGCTCCTGAAATGGCTAATTCTTTTCTGGCTATTTTAAGATTAAGCACTTGCCAACTGTATTTTTTTTCTTGTTTGCATATTTGCGAAACCAGATAACGAGTATCGTAAGCGGTGATCAAGGGCATCGGTCCAATTCGTTCGCCTTTGGAATTTAACCATATGGCAGACTTAGGTGGAACAAGGCTCAATCCCTGATTTGGAATCGTTGGTCTCGGGTGATGAACCCCGGCAGCGTAGGGCCACATTTTATCCAAGTGGGTTATTTTTACATTACTTTTTTCTAATTCATCATGTAAATAACCATCGGCAAATAAATTGCATCCATTAAGTATTTTTTCAGGTGCTGCGCCCCATGGTTTATACCAATTTTCCTTCACCTTGTCGATATTTCCACCTATTCCTCCCGAGGATATGATGGTCGCATTTGCGAAAGAATTAAATACTTTTCCGGTGGTCTCTTCTTTTCCTTTTATACCAATAACCCGATCTTCTTCAAATAGGACTTCCTCAACTTTATGAGAAAATTTTAAAATCAGGTTTTGCTTTGCATTTGGATGATTTCTCAAATTGTTTACTAATACTCTAACCAGTTCAAAGCCTGTTCCCCAGACTAAATGAAATCTGGGATAAGAATTTCCGGGAGTATATAATCCTCTTTCAACCCAATGTACCACAGGAAAAAACTTAATGCCTTCTCCCTTTAACCAATCAAATACTTGATCTTTACAGTGATATACATAATGCTTTGCCCATTTCTTCGGAAGGATATCATCATCCGAAAATTTAGCCACTCTACACCAGTCTTTAAATGCAAGTTCCGGACTATCTTTTATTCCTCCGCGTTGTTGTATCGGCGTGTCGACAAAGAACATTCCTCCAAAAGAAACCTTGGCAAGACCGCCAAAATCCTCTTCAAGTCCTCTTTCAAATAGAATAACTTTTTTGTTTTGATTTAGAAGTTCAAGTGCGCTAACAATCCCGGCAAGTCCGCCACCTGCAATGATAACATCCGAATCATAATTTGAAATTACTTCTCCCATCTACCTTTAAAAAATTAAAGATAGATAAGTCAATTGAATTATTTGTAGGAAAATAGAGAAACTATTTCCCTATCGTTTTAATCATTCTAAAAGCTTTCTCCACATTTTTATCATCTACAACTAGCGTAAATTCGTTCGTAGTAGATATTACTTCAAGAATATTAATTCCTGCCCAGGCTAAATCTCTGAAAATATAATAGTAGATCCCTGCTAATTTATAATTCTCTTCAGGAAGGCTAATAGTAAGTGATGAAAGTTCATTTTTTGAAGCGATCATTTTTTCGTTTCTGAAATATTCACTGAAGGACTCAGAGTATTTATCACTAATTACAAAAGTCGTTTCATTCACTCCTCTGGATACCGTATAAAAAAGATCATTTATATGCGTCATCTCTTTAAGAAAGCTTGTCTGGCTGGAAATTAATGAAGATGAGTTTAAAAATGTATAATCAGCAAGTTTTGAACGAATTGTGATGTCTCCAAGATTTGAGATTACATCCCTTACTTTATGATTTATTTGAAATTCCAATGTTGGTGCAAGGCGCTTGATCGCCATTACAACCGCTCCTGGGTTAATTTCCTTATTAAGCTCTAATTCAACTTCAGGCAATATCTTTCTTGCCAATGAAGTCATGTTGATTAAACCATCAGCTAAAGTATTTTCTAAAAAAGGCTTGCCTTTAATTACCTTTTCAACCGCTTCTGCTACTGTTTTGGACATGATAATTGTTTTTGTTGCAAATATAACAATTCTGTAAGTTTTGTAAAAATTAGAACGAAATTATAACGTGTACTTATACTTTTTATTTTTGCATTCTTTTTTATCAACGACATGCTAAATTCCTTATGAAGATATTAAAATTTGGTGGTACCTCATTAGCATCTGCCCAAAGAATTATAAATGCCGCACATTTAGTAGACGGAAACTCAAACAATTTGGTTGTGCTTTCTGCTATGAGCGGTATAACAAATACATTATCAGATATTTACCTTGACCTTTTGAATGGGAGGTCTGAAAAAGCATCAGATCAAATAAGCAAAATTAACCTTCATTTCAATGAAACTGCCTATCAATTATTCGAAAAAAGCGACTATTTACATATCGCTTTAGAAGAAATTAATTCAAGTTTTATTGAGATAAAAGCATTTAATGAGACAACTCGGATCAAAGAATTACTTTCCTACGGTGAAATTATCACGGCGCGTCTATTTTCACATTATCTTAATTCAATAGGTCGTAAAAACACTTTGATCGATGCATTAGACTTTATGATTCTGAATGATGATGGTGAACCGGATATGGAAGCTATTTCTCAAAGGATAAAAAAACATATCGATCCAAGGCTGAAAAATCATTTATATATAACCCAGGGATTTATCTGCAGAGATAAAAACGGTAAAATTTCTAATTTAAAAAGAGGGGGAAGTGATTATACCGCTACTATTATTGGTGCAGCTATACTTGCAGAAAACATTACCATTTGGACGGATATTGATGGTTTACATAATAATGATCCTCGCTACGTAAGTGATACAAAAGCCATCACTGATCTGAACTTTGATGAGGCTGCAGAGCTCGCTTATTTCGGAGCCAAGATTCTTCATCCATCCAGTATTAGGCCTGCGCGTGACAAAAACATTCCGGTGCTACTTAAAAACACCTTAGATCCAGAAGCAGCTGGCACACTTATTTCGGAAAATAAAGTGGTTAAAGGGATTAAAGCGATCGCAGCAAAAGATGGAATTCAAATTATCCGGATACAATCGGGAAGAATGCTAATGGCACATGGTTTCCTTAAAAGAGTATTCAGCGTTTTTGACCACTTTAAGGTTCCGGTGGATGTGATCACCACTTCTGAAGTATCCGTATCAATTACAATCGAAAACAATAGTATGATCAATGCTATCATTTTTGAACTTCAAAAATTAGGTGATGTTGAGTTAATTGAAAATTGTTCGATCATTAGTGCTGTTGGAAGCAATATTTCAATCAATCCAAAAGTTTTGGCTCCTCTTTTTTCATGTTTGAGTCTGATACAACCGAGAATGATCTCCCTCGGTGGTAGTAGAAATAATATCACCATCGTACTCGATAGCGATAAAAAGATCTCTGCCTTGAATTTATTAAATGAGTCCATTTTCAGGTCTCATCACGAAGTTCTTCTTAATAATCCGGATTAAAATAATTTCTATGAAAAACTGGCCACTTGAAGCATTTACAAAAGTAAAAACACCTTTTTACTTTTATGATATGGACATGCTTAATGAACATATAACTATAGCTTCAAATGCAGCTATTAAATATAATTACTCTATTCATTATGCAATAAAAGCAAATCATCACTTCCGTGTATTAAAGGAGATGAAAAACGCTGGTTTTGGAGTCGATTGTGTAAGTGAAAACGAATTACTGGAGGCCTTAAATGCCGGATTTTCACCAAGTAAAATATTACTTGCCGGTGTAGGTAAAACCGATAATGAAATTCGTCTTGCCATTTCTCATTCTATAAAAGCAATTCATGTTGAGTCGCTTGAAGAACTGGAAGTAATCAATGAATTAGCTATAGAATTAGCTACCTGTGCTCAGGTTGCATTAAGAATAAACCCGAATGTTAATGCTTATACTCATCCAAGCATTACCACCGGTTTAAACGAAAATAAATTTGGGATTTCACTTAATAAGATCAATGACCTGATCGCTTTAGTAAAAAACTTAAGTCATATAAAGATCATTGGGCTCCATTTTCATATCGGATCTCAAATTGAAGACCTTTCTGTTTTTAAAACACTATCTCTGAAAGTTAATGAGGTTTGGTCTTTTTTCATTTCCGCAGGGTTTAAATTGGCCTATCTTAATTTAGGAGGAGGTCTGGGCGTCGATTATTATTCCCCGGATAATAGCCTTCCTCCTTTCGAGAAATATTTTAGTGTTTTCAATGAGTTTTTAAATGTTGGACATGAAACAAAAATTCATTTTGAATTAGGCAGATCTTTGGTCGCTCACTCAGGAAATTTGATAAGTAAGGTCTTATATGTTAAAAAAGGAGACGAAAAAGATTTTCTGATCCTGGATGCAGGAATGACTGACCTGATGAGACCGGCCCTTTATCAAAGTTATCACCAGATCAATAATTTAAGTTCAAAAGAAGAGGATCATATTTATGATATTGTTGGTCCTATTTGTGAAAGTTCCGACACCTTTGCTACGAAAAGATCGCTTCCAAAAGCGAGTCGTTATAATTTAGTGGCTATTCGTAGCGCAGGAGCCTACGGACAAGTAATGTCCTCAAATTATAATCTTCGCCCTAGTCCAAAAGCATTGTTTTCCGACGATCTTCTATTCTCCGAATCACTTCAAACTGAATTAAAGCTCGTTATTTAAAAGCGTTTTTTCTTCCTAATTTTTTGTCTTAAAATCAAAATTTATTCGTTTTCATATAAGAAATGAGTTAAACTTTCTCGATTTTATCTCAGATTATTCATTAGAACTTCGTATTAATTTTCTAATGAATATTCGGTCTTTAACAATTATATTTCAATCAATCGTTTAAATTTGACTGAGAATTAGTGCAAAAGACCAAATGAAGGAAGACCGATTTGAAAGTATAATAACGAAGCTTGATGCTTTTATCCGAAAGTATTATGTAAACCTTTTAATAAAAGGTGCGCTTTATTTCTTTGGTTTAAGCCTTGTCTTGATTCTACTTATTGACTTTATCGAACACTTTTTTCGCTTTGCAAATCTGGGTAGGCAGGTTCTATTTTATTTTGCAATCCTATCATTGATCAGCCTGTTTATTTATTATGTAGGAAGGCCATTGTTCCGGCTTTTAAAGCTTGGGAAACAAATTAACTATATTCAAGCCTCTAAAATAATAGGTGAACATTTTTCTGATGTTCAGGATAAGTTACTAAATACGCTTCAGCTTCACGAAATGGCTGTAAATCAGCCTGATTCTGATTTATTGCTAGCGAGTATAGAACAAAAAAGTAAGGCATTATCTGTCATCCCTTTTCAAGGTGCGATCGACTTTAAAAAGAACAGGAAGTATGCAAAATATGTTCTGATCCCTTTAGGAATAAGTTTTTTGATATTGTTGGTCTACCCTGCGATGATCACTTCCAGCAGCGAAAGAATTGTGAAATATCAAGACGATTTTATTCCTCCTGCACCTTTTGAGTTTATTCTGGAAACCCAAAATTTAAGCATTCCAAAAAATATTGACTTAGAAATTTCTGTTCGAATCGAAGGCTCAGTCATCCCATCAGTTGTCTATCTTGAGAACGACGGTCAACGAATTTCAATGATAAGAAAATCAAATAATCGCTTTTCTTACCGCTTTAAAAACCTAAAGGAAAGTTTTAATTTCAGATTAAAAGGAGATCAATACTACTCTCCTACTTACAGTGTAAATGTATTTCCTAATCCGGGAATCAAACAATTTAGTATCGAGCTTGACTATCCTGATTATTTAAAAATGGAAAATATCACCTTAAGCAACCAGGGAGATCTGGTGATACCTGAAGGTACAAAAGTGCACTGGTCATTCAAAACGGAAGAGGCAGATGATCTAAGCATGAAGATCAATGATAGTCTTTATCACTTTAAACAAAGTGATAAAGCTTTTGAATTTTCAATTGACGCCCGAAAAAGTCAGTATTATAGGCTTTTTGTCCGAAATCAATATAAAGTTGGAGATGATTCCCTAAGTTATAAAATGGACGTGATCCCCGATAGATACCCTTTGATCGCTATGGAAAGCGCTAAAGATTCCGTTTCAGATCAGGTCTGGTACTTTAATGGAAGAGTAGAAGATGACTATGGATTCACTCAATTACGTTTTTATTACAGAGAAATAGATGATCAAAATAAGAGCTGGAATAGCAGCAGTATTCGACTCTCTAAAAATGTAAACCAATCGATGTTTTTTCATATCTGGGAATTAGCTGATCTAGATCTTAGTCCGGGAAGCCGTTTAGAATATTATTTTGAAATTACGGATAATGACGCCATCCATGGGGGCAAGTCGAGCAAGACCAAAGCACAAAGCATTAATTTACCTTCATTAGAAGAGTTAAAATTGAAGGAAGAGGAGCAAAACGCGAATATAAAAGAAGAGCTTATTGAAAGTGCAGAAGAAGCAAAAAGGCTTAGAAAGGAATTTGATCGTTTGAAAAAAGATTTTCTCCAAAAAAAGGAATTAGGATGGCAGGATAAAAAGCAGCTTGAAAATTTAATGAATGAACAAAAAGACCTTCAGAATCAATTAGAAAAATTGAATAAGGATAATCTAAGTAATCAAAAACAACAACAAGAATTCAATAAAAATTCGGAGCAAATTCTTGAAAAGCAAGAGCAAATAAACAAGTTATTTGATGAGTTGATGAATGATGAAATGAAGAAGTTATACGAAGAAATTCAAAAGCTTTTAGAGGAGTTAAACAAGGATGATCTTCAACAAAAGATGGACGAGGTCCAGTTTTCAAATCAGGATCTTGAAAAAGAGCTTGACAGAACACTCGAATTATTTAAACAGCTAGAGTTAGAAAAAAAGGTGACCGATACTGCTGATGAACTTAAAAAATTAGCGGAAGAACAAAAGAAACTGGCGGAAGAATCATTGAAAAAAGAAGCTGATTCAGATGAACTTTCGAAAAAACAGGAAGAATTAAAAGAGGACTTCGAGGAGATAAAGAAAGCGATGGAAGATATTCAGAAAAAGAATGAAGAATTAGAAAGCCCAATGCCTTTGGATGAACAAAAAGAAAAACAGGAAGAGATCGATAAGGAAATGAATGAAAGCCAAGAAAAACTGGATAAAAATAAAAAGAAAGATGCTTCCGAAAATCAGAAAAGCGCAGGTGAAAAAATGGAAGAAATGGCTCAAACAATGATGGGACAAATGCAGGCTGCAGAGCAAGAATCCTTAGAAGAAGACATGAATGCGCTACGTAAATTACTAAGTAATATCGTCGATCTCTCCATAGAACAAGAAGCCTTAATGGATGATGTTATTTTAACGAATAGGACGGACCCTAAATTTAAGGAGCTTGCTCAAGATCAAAGAAAGCTTAAAGATGATGCAAAGCATATTGGTGATAGTTTATATGCTCTTTCAAAAAGAGTTGTTCAAATTGAAGCCATTGTGAACAAAGAAATGAGCCAGGTAAATTTGAGTATGAATGATGCGCTTGAATGGATGGCAGATCGTAATTCTGCAAGTGCAGCAATGAGTCAACAATACACTATGACTTCACTTAATAATTTATCATTACTTTTAGATGAGGCTTTACAGCAAATGCAACAGCAAATGGCAAGTAATATGTCAGGAACTGGAAACTGCGAAAAGCCTGGCGGGCAGGGTAAAAAACCTTCAGCATCTGATTTAAACAAAATGCAAAAAGCACTTTCAAAACAATTGGAACAGTTAAAAGAACAGATGAATAAAGGGGAAAATAAAGGAGGAACAAGTGGAAATAAGAACCCTGGAATGAGTAAGGAAATTGCGCAAATGGCAGCAGAACAAGCGGCAATTAGAGAACGTTTGGAACAATTGGGAAGTAAACTAAATGAAAACGGAAAAGGCGAAGGAAATGAATTGAAAAAAATTGCAGAAGCGATGGAAGAAAATGAAAAAGATCTTGCAAATCAGAATATAAATCGTCAGACCATGTTACGCCAACAAGAAATATTAAGTCGTTTATTAAAAGCTGAAAATGCAGAACGGGAAAGGGAATGGGACGAACAACGAAAATCTCAAGAAGCAAAAAATCAAAAATTTAGTAACCCAGAACAGTTTTCTAAGTATAATGAAATGAAACGGAAAGAATCCGAGATGCTCGAAACGCTCCCTCCAGATTTAAGCCCTTATTATAAAAAGAAAGTTTCAGAATACTTTAATAAAATTGAAAATGATTAAAACAATGGAAATGGATATGACTAATTCATTAGAGAAAAAAGAAATCACGATTAATTCGTCGGTTGAAAATTTAGCCTTTGTTGAAAAAGAGATTGAAGCCATCTTTGATGAATTTAATGTTTCCTTTGACCTTTTCGGGAATGTACTTATCGCCGTAACTGAAGCGGTTAATAATGCAATTCAATATGGCAACCGAAACGATGTAACAAAACAAGTAACGGTACAATTTCAAACAAAAGATAATCGCTTGAGCGTTACTGTAGCTGATCAGGGTCAAGGCTTTGATTATGAGTCACTTCCAGACCCAACGGCCCCTGAAAATTTAGAAAAAATGGAAGGTCGAGGTATCTATTTAATGAAAAGTTTAAGCGACAAACTAAGTTTCTATAAAAAGGGGAGCGAAGTGGAAATGATCTTTAAATATTAGACTTGAGCTCATCCATCAATTTCTTCAATGAAGACATCGATTTTGCTTTAGTAAATAAAGCAGAAATAAAAAAATGGATTAAGCTTACCATAAAAAAAGAAGCTTGTTTACCAGGAGATTTGAACTATATTTTTTGTTCAGATGCCTATCTTTTAAAGATCAATCAAGATTATCTCAATCACAATTTCTTTACAGATATCGTTACCTTCGATTATAAAGAAGCCAATGTCATCAGTGGTGATATTTTCATTAGCATAGATCGAGTAAAGGATAATGCCAAAAAACTTTCTAATCCTTTTATAGATGAATTACATCGAGTGATCATTCATGGTGTATTACATATCATTGGCTATGGAGATAAAACTCCTGAAGAAGAATTGCTTATGCGTTCTAAAGAAGATTTTTATCTATCTTTGCGGTCGATTTAAACAAGGATGTTCCACGTGAAACTTTTCGTAGATGTTAACTAAGTATGATGTAATAGTTGTTGGTGCAGGTCATGCTGGAAATGAAGCAGCTGCAGCTGCCGCTAACCTGGGATCAAAAGTATTGCTCATTACAATGAATATGAATACCATTGGTCAAATGTCTTGCAACCCCGCTATGGGAGGGATTGCCAAGGGTCAAATTGTTAGAGAGATCGATGCAATTGGTGGTTATTCAGGTATCATAAGCGATCGTTCAATGATCCAATTTAGAATGCTTAATCGCTCTAAAGGACCAGCAATGTGGAGTCCGAGATCCCAAAATGATCGTTTACGCTTTCATGAAGAATGGAGAATTTCTTTGGAGAAAACGAAGAATCTTGATTTTTGGCAAGATTTTGTAACCGGTCTGATCGTCGAAAACCATACAGTAATTGGTGTAAAAACATCCCTTGGTATAAATATTTATGCTTCAAGCGTGGTACTTACAAATGGAACTTTTCTAAATGGAATGATCCATATCGGTGAAAAGCAATTAGGGGGAGGAAGAATTGGCGAAAAGGCTTCAACTGGAATTACAGAGGAATTGATTCAATTAGGGTTTGAAAGTGGCAGGATGAAGACTGGAACGCCTCCAAGAATTGATGGAAGAAGTATCGATTATAGCGAAATGGAAGAACAAAAAGGCGATGAAAATCCTGGCCGTTTTTCTTATCTTGATACAACCGTTCTTAACAAACAGCTAAGCTGTCACATCACCTATACAAATCAAAATGTTCATGATATATTAAAGACGGGCTTTCATCAATCTCCGATGTTTAGTGGAAGGATAGAAGGTACTGGTCCAAGATATTGTCCATCAATTGAAGATAAAATTGAACGATTCAGTCATCGCGACAGACATCAAATATTTGTAGAACCGGAAGGATGGAATACCGTGGAAGTATATGTAAATGGTTTTTCTACTAGCTTACCAATGGATGTGCAGCAAAAAGCATTAAGACAGATCAAAGGATTTGAAACTGCAAAAATGTTTCGCCCTGGTTATGCGATTGAATACGATTACTTTCCACCAACCCAGTTAAAAAACACTCTCGAAACAAAATTGATTGATAAACTCTATTTCGCCGGACAGATCAATGGCACAACCGGTTATGAAGAAGCTGCAGCCCAAGGATTAATCGCGGGAATCAATGCACATTTAAATATTAATGAAAAAGAGGACTTCACACTAGATAGAGATGAGGCTTATATCGGAGTTTTAATAGATGATCTAATTACCAAAGGAACAGAAGAACCCTACAGAATGTTTACTTCAAGGGCTGAATTTAGACTTTTATTAAGACAAGATAATGCAGACGAAAGACTTACAAAAAGATCTTTCGACATAGGATTAGCTACGCTTGAGCGCTTAAAAATTACTGAAAGAAAATACGAACAGGTATCAAAAATTCAGGATTTTATTAAGAATGAAAGTGCCGAACCATTATTAATAAATTCAAAATTAGAAGAGTTAAATTCCGCTCAGCTCAAGCAAAAAGTTAAAATTAAATCTCTGCTTTCAAGACCTCAGGTTCACATTGAAGACTTAATTTCGAGTATTCCGGAGCTCTCATTAGAAGCAAATAAACTAGGAGAAAACTGGAGAGATATTCTTGAGTCCGTCGAGATCAAAACAAAATATGAAGGCTATATTTTAAAAGAAAAAGAAATGGCGGATAAGATAAAACGGCTCGAAAAAGTGGCGATACCAAGTACGATGGATT
The DNA here is from genome assembly GCA_024641785.1 of Flavobacteriales bacterium. Lineage (GTDB taxonomy): Bacteria > Bacteroidota > Bacteroidia > Flavobacteriales_D > JAHECK01 > JAHECK01. The sequence continues at coordinate 25,403 of JAHECK010000033.1, forward strand.
TCAAATTAATGACCGCATTATCTTCAGAAGCTCGAGAAAAATTTACAAAACTTCGCCCTCAAACACTCGGTCAGGCATCAAGAATTAGCGGTATAAGTCCTGCAGATGTTTCTATACTTTTAGTACATTTAGGTCGATAAGGTTCCACGTGAAACATAATTAATTCCATGATAGAAGTAGTTGAATGCCCTATATGTCAAAGCACAAATTTCAATCCCTACTTAAGCCTACAAGATCATAGCATTTCGAAAGAAACATTTTCAATTAAACAATGTTCAAGTTGCTTTTTACGGATAACCTCTCCTAGACCCAGCGATTCAGATCTTCCAAAATATTACGAATCCGAGGATTATGTTTCCCATTCGGATAGCAATAAAGGAATAATAAATTCCATTTACCAAATGGTAAAAAAGATCACGATAAGAAAAAAAGTACGCTTAATTTCAAGCGTTTCTATGGGACGAAAATTACTTGATATTGGGTGCGGTACCGGAGACTTTTTAAGTTCTTGTAAAAAAAATAAATGGGAGGTCTTTGGATTTGAGCCCGATGAAAAAGCTAGAAAAAAAGCAAAGGAAAAAGGCCTTGAAACAATTCAAGACATACATTTACTTTTTGAAGAAAAAGCAAACACGTATGATGTAATCACTATGTGGCACGTATTAGAACACGTTTCCGATCTCAACGGATATTTTAAACAACTTTTTACGATTTTAAAAGAGGATGGTCGTTTAATTATCGCTGTGCCAAATCCAGAATCACCAGACGCTAAACACTACAAATCATATTGGGCCGCTTATGACGTGCCAAGACATCTCTTTCATTTCTCAAAAGAAAACATAATGGATCTGGGAGCGAAATATAATTTTAAAATCGAGGCAATAAAACCAATGGTTTTTGACTCATACTATGTTTCCATGCTTTCCGAAAAATATAAAGGAGGAACGTTTTTTAATGCTATAATTAACGGTTTAATTTCAAACATTAAAGCTTTTAAGAATATAAACAACTCTAGTTTGATCTATATTCTATCTAAAAACACAAAATAAGCCTCTTTAAGCGCTTTGTGTATTGAAAAGGTGCCGTTCTAGTCCAAATAAATTTTTAAGAGTGTAATCGCTGTTTAAAGCAAAAAGGTTGCTAATCAATTGGTTATATGTAGTTACTTGTTTATAATAAGCAATTAATTCTTTTTGACCATGCTTTAGTCCTCCATAAGTTTTCCTTAATTTTACCGCAAATAAAATCTCCCAATGGAAACAATTATTAAAGACAAATATGGCATCGCTAAAATGTTAAGCGATTTAGGAATTAAAGAAAAGAATTTTGGTACATCTACCGGAAATGAATTTTTTGGAAGTGGAAACTATTTTTCATCATTTAGTCCAACAGACGGAAACCTAATTGCTCAGATCAACGAGACAACAAATGAAGAATATGAGATCGTCTTAAATAAAAGTCAAGAAGCAAATAAAATACTTCGAGATATTCCAGCCCCAAAAAGAGGAGAAATTATACGACAATTAGGAAATAAACTCAGAGAATATAAACCCGCACTTGGGAAATTAGTCTCTTATGAAATGGGGAAATCTTTGCAAGAAGGACTGGGTGAAGTTCAGGAAATGATCGATATCTGTGATTTCGCTGTTGGTCAATCCCGTCAACTTTACGGACTTACTATGCACTCTGAAAGACCAAAACACAGAATGTATGAGCAATGGCATCCATTAGGAACAGTTGGTGTAATTACCTCCTTTAATTTCCCAGTAGCAGTATGGGCATGGAACGCAGCTTTAGCTATTGTTGCAGGAGATACGATCGTTTGGAAAACATCCGAAAAAGCACCTCTTTGTGGATTTGCTACTCAAAAAATAATGGCTGAAGTTCTTTTAGAAAACAATTTGCCAGAAGGAATATCTTCTTTAGTAACAGGAGATTATAAAATCGGCGAAAAAATGAGCAATGATAAACGCATTCCTCTAATATCAGCAACCGGTTCTATTAGAATGGGAAAACTTGTTGCTCAGAAAGTGGCCGCGAGATTAGGGAAATCCCTTTTAGAACTAGGTGGTAATAACGCGATAATAGTGACTCCTTCATCAGACCTGGAAATGACTTTAATGGCCGCACTATTTGGTGCCGTTGGAACAGCAGGACAAAGATGCACAAGCACAAGACGTCTTATTATTCATGATAGTATTTATGATAAATTAAAAAACATTTTAATTAAAGCATATGGCCAGCTAAAAATTGGTAATCCTTTGGACGAAAACAATCATGTAGGGCCAATTATCGATAAAACAGCAGTTGGTTTATATCAAAACGCAATTAACAAAGCTATCGAAGAAGGAGGAAAAGTCCTTTGTGGAAATGGGATTGTAAAAGGACCCGGATTTGAATCAGAATGTTACGTTCTCCCAACTATTATTGAGGCAGAAAATCATTATCAAATCGTACAAGACGAAACATTTGCTCCAATTTTATATCTTATTAAATATTCGGATCTTAATGAGGCCATTGAAATGCAAAATGGAGTAGTACAAGGATTGTCTTCTGCAATATTTACTAATGAGATGAGAGAAATGGAAACTTTTCTTTCTCCGAATGGATCAGATTGCGGAATTGCAAATGTAAATATTGGTACATCAGGAGCAGAAATTGGTGGTGCATTTGGAGGAGAAAAAGAAACAGGTGGAGGAAGGGAGTCTGGATCAGATGCCTGGAAAGTATATATGAGAAGACAAACGAATACAATTAATTATTCAACTGAACTTCCTTTAGCTCAAGGTATCAAGTTTGATATTAGCATCTAATTAATTCGTTTTAATCTTAAAATAAACCTCTAATAAACGATATGAGAGCATTAGGTATTATTGTATTTGCTTCACTATTCTTATCCTCTTGTATGCAAGATTCTTCAGAAAAAAAAAACAGTAGACACTTCCATTTTAGAAGAAGGTAATTGGAAAATGTCATTTATGACCCAAAAATATGAAGTTCCTATTCGTGCGCTGATAGAAAATTCTACACTAAAAATTA
>JAHECK010000140.1 GCA_024641785.1 Flavobacteriales bacterium
TCGCACTAATATAAACACCATTAAATTCCATTATTTTAAAAGCTAAAAATTCTTCTACATCTGAAATTTCAATATCATTTTCGATCAGTAATTTTTCATTTAAAAAGATTTGATCATTAGAGATATTTTCAATGACATTATCTATACCGTACTTTTCTTTTGTTGCTTCCTTTACAAAAGACAAAAATCCATTTCTATCGAAATAATTGACATTTACTTTATGATCGATAAGTTCCTGTGTTGAAAGAGATACCCCGTGATCAGCTGTAAGAAAGACGGTATAATTACCTTCCCCTACTTTTTTATCTAATTCTGAAAGTAATTCTCCTAAAAGCAGATCAAGTCGAAGGTAAGTGTCCTGGATCTCCATTGATCTGGGTCCAAAATTATGACCGATATAGTCAGGGCCGGAATAAGAAATAAGCAGCATGTCACAATAATCATCTTTACCAAGCTTTTCTTCATCTAAAGCCATCAAGGCCATTTTATTAACCAGCACATCAATAAAAGGAGTTTCTTTTATTACATTAGCATTTCCCATTCTTTCACTTATTTTAAGCATATCATATGGGAAAGTAGGCGAATCAAACATTCCATTATTAGTGCCTTCATAGGCTGAATTATCCGGATTCGATTGCCAGTATGTGCTTGTGTCATACAATGGATACCATCCCTTTTCTAAAATCCCGGAGATGATAGTAGAATCGTTGAAGCGTTTTACCCAATTGGGAAGTTCATCCATATAATAGGAGCTGCTAACAAATTTCCCCCCTTCTTTACCCGTGTACCAATAGGCTGCATCTGCCAGTTTACTCGCAGGTAAAATAGCACCTCTGTCTTTCATGGAAACCCCTATCACCTTACTTTTATAATTGCTGTTTATTTTTATTTCATCACTTAAATTAGTGACAAGAATATTACGTGGCGATCTTCTTTCATTAGGGTCGTCTATGCCAACAGGAGAAACACTCAAGTCTTCAACACAATAGGTCATTCTTTTTTCATCTTTCATCCACCAATCGTTTGCAATAATTCCGTGAACCGATGGAGTTGTGCCTGAATAAATAGAGGCATGGCCCGGAGCAGTATTCGTAATAGAATAGCTGAAATGATGATTTTCACAGGAGAAACCATCGTTTAGCAAACGTTTAAAGCCGCCTTCCGAATACTGATCCCAATAGCGATATAAAAAATCATAGCGCATTTGGTCCACGACAATCCCAACGACTAATTTTGGTTGCTTTCCTTGTTTTTCTTCTATTTTATTATTCTGGCAGCTTGTTGAGATGATACCTGCCAGTATCAGGACGATAAAATTAAATTGAAAATAGCTACAGTATTTCATTTTGAAATGAGGGTTTTAAAGCAAATGTATAATTAAAGAGGACTCCAAGTGTTATCTAAATGTAAAGAAGAAAGAATTGATTATTACAAAAGCTGCGAGCGATAGATCAAATACCAAAGCAAAGTAACTGTAATAGCCACGGAGAATAAAACATTGGCTATGGCATACCGGAACTGTCCTGTTTTAAAAAGGACCAGCGTTTCGAAACTAAAGGTAGAAAAAGTGCTAAAGCCCCCGGTAAAACCGATCACTACAAAAAAGAACCAAAAATTCTTTTCTGAAAACATCGGCTCATATTTCCCCAGTGCTAGTCCTAGGATCAAACAGGCGAGTAGGTTAGCCAGGAAGGTGCCAAGCGGAAGGTCGTGTTTAAAATAAAACAACACTCCTTTACTAACACCAAATCGGGCGATGCTACCTAATCCGCCTCCTAAAAAAATGGCAATTATTTGATAAAGCATGTCTTAATTTCTGAGGCCCAAATTAGTGAAATTGAAAGAAAGCAAGTCCTTCGAATTTTAAGTTATTTTATTAAGTGGGATGCGGACCAATTTTAAAACGATAAATCCTAGAAGTCCTCCCAAGATCCATCCTCCTAAAACATCTGCAGGGTAGTGTACACCGATGTATATTCTGGAATATCCAATGATAAAGGCCCAAAGAAAGAAGAGTAGATAGATCCTGGGATATTGAAAGCGGAGTAATCCTGTAAATAAAACGGCTAGTCCGGCATAATTCGCCGCGTGAGATGAAACAAAGCCATACAAGCCTCCACAATGTTCTTTCAGTAGATGGATCTGGTCTTTAATATCGAGATTATGACAAGGCCGATAGCGCAGAACCACTTCCTTAAAGGCGTTTACCGATAACTGATCTGTAAGTGTTATGGAAGTAATAATAGCGAGAAGGACCCATAAAAAGGCTTTTCCGGGATAAGCCTTAAACAAGGCGTAAAATAACCAAATGAATAAAGGAATCCACCAGAAGGCGTTGCTGGCGGCTATCATCACATGATCAAAAAAGGGGGTATGAGTACCATTGATGGCAAAAAAAAGCTCTAGGTCTATATTTTTAATCTGCTCGATCAAGAGGTAATTATCAATTTAGCATATCCCATATACGGTCTTTCAATTCATCCAATCCTTGCTGCGCAACTGAAGATATAAAAACATAAGGTACATCGGGAAGTTCTTTTTTGATCTCTTCTTTTAATTCCTCATCGATCATATCCGATTTTGTAATGGCCAGTAAACGCTTTTTATCGAGGAGATCGGGATTGAATTGAGTGATCTCGTTAAGCAGAATCTCGTATTCTTTCTTTATGTCGTCACTATCCACAGCGATCATAAAAAGCAGCATTGAATTTCGTTCGATGTGACGTAAAAAGCGTAACCCCAATCCTTTTCCCAAGTGAGCACCTTCAATAATTCCCGGAATATCCGCCATCACAAAAGAGCGGCTATCGCGATAGGAAACGATTCCTAAATTTGGTTTTAAAGTAGTGAATGGATAATTGGCGATCTCCGGTTTTGCGGCACTCAATACTGAAAGCAAGGTTGATTTACCTGCATTAGGAAAGCCTACCAGACCTACATCGGCCAATAGTTTTAATTCGAGAATTTTCCATTGTTCTAGACCATCCTCACCCGGCTGAGCAAAGCGGGGTGTTTGCATGGTAGGTGATTTGAAATGATCATTTCCTTTTCCACCGCGACCTCCAGGAACTAAAATATGTTCTTCCCCTTCCTCCGTAATTTCGAATTCAACTTCTCCAGTCTCGGCGTCTTTGATGATGGTACCCAAAGGCACTTCAATAATTGCATCTTCGCCTTCAGCGCCTGTTTTAAGATTGCTACTTCCGGGAAGTCCGGGTTTAGCAATGACGTGCTTTCGGTATTTTAGATGTAAAAGAGTCCATAAATTTTTAGAACCTCTTACGATCACATGGCCTCCTCTTCCGCCGTCCCCCCCGTCTGGGCCTCCTTTTGCTGTGGTTCTATCCCTAAAAAAATGTGCAGAACCTGCCCCTCCTTTACCGGAACGACAATTAATTTTTACATAATCAACAAAGTTTGAGGCTGCCATTTTGCAAAGCTAGGCAAATTCAGAAGCTAATCGATTAAAAATCTCATCAATTCCGCCAACCCCTACGATCTCAACACATTTCCCCTGATCTTCATAGTAGTTTTTGAGGGGGGCCGTTTTTTTATTGTATTCGTTAATTCTATTCCGAATGATCCCTTCATCGGCATCATCTGGTCGGCCGGAGGTAATCCCTCTTTCGAGTAGTCGTTTGATCAATTCCTCATCCTCCACTTCGAGGGATAGCATTTTATCTACTTTCTGACCTTTCTGGTCTTTCAGAAAAGAATCGAGGGCTTTTGCTTGTGCAATCGTTCTTGGAAAACCATCGAAAATAATTCCATTTGCATCCGGATTTTCATTGGCTGCATCTTCCAACATTTTGATGGTTAGTTCATCGGGAACCAATTCCCCTTTCGCCATATATGCACTTGCTTTTTTACCTAAAGCAGTATTTTCTTTTATATTTTTTCTGAAAATATCGCCGGTTGACAAGTGGATATAATTGAATTTTTCAGCCAATTTTACCGCTTGCGTTCCTTTTCCGGCACCCGGAGGTCCAAATAACACTATATTCATTCTTCAACAATTTTATATATACTATCCGTATTTCTTCCCCAACCATTATAATCCAATCCATATCCTACCACAAATTCATTGGGTATATCAAAGGCTTTATAATCGATGTTAATATTTTTACTGTATGCTTCGGGCTTAAATAATAGCGTAACATAAATAATACGTTTTGCGCCACTATTCTTTAAGAGCCCATCTATTTTTTCTATTGTTTTACCTGTATCAACGATATCTTCTACAACAACTACCGTTTTCCCGAGAATGCTTTCGTTAAGGCCGATCAGCTGACTTACAGAGCCGCTACTCTTAGTTCCAAGATAGGAGGCTACTTTTACAAAAGAGATGTTTAATGGGAAATCGCATTTGCGGATCAGGTCGCTGGCGAAAATAAAAGAACCGTTTAAAATGCCCAGAAATAGAGGTTTTTCTTCTCCTATATCTTTTTTGAGTTCATCCGCCAAGATCTTTATTCGCTCTTGAATGCGGTCTGATGAAATGTAGATTTCGAATCGCTTATCCTGAAGTGTGATGCTTCCCATTAACGCTTTTTCTCTTAGAAGCGCCAAAAGTATAAAAAACTTTAGGTGTAGAAACAGACATTTATCACATAGTTATTAAGAATTGTGAATGGAGGATTGAACTGAGGGAATTGAATATAATTTTCCTTAGTACTTCATCATGTCAGTTTAGTTTTTGAAAGTATATTTGCCAACATGAAAGCGGTATACGATAAAGATTTTAAACTTGGAGTGCTCGGAGGAGGCCAATTAGGACGCATGTTAATTCAGCAAGCGATCAATTGGGATATTAGCGTTTATTGTCTGGACCCATCAGCGGATGCTCCTTGTAAGGAAATTGCCAATGGATTTACCCAAGGTGATTTTAATGATTATGACACGGTTATGTCCTTTGGAAAGGATAAGGATGTATTGACCATTGAAATTGAACATGTTAATACAAAGGCTTTACACGAATTAGAAGACGAAGGAGTTTTAGTATATCCGCAAGCGAAAATTATTGATCTTGTTAAAGATAAAGGAGCGCAAAAGTCCTTTTATAAGGAACACGGTTTTCCTAGTTCTGATTTTGTACTTGTTGAGAACAAAAGCGAAGCGATTAGGCATTTTAAAAAAGGCGGAGTGGTGCAAAAATTAAGAAGCGGGGGCTATGATGGTCGGGGTGTTCAGGTCTTACGAAATGAAGCTTCCCTTAATGAAGCTTTCGATGCGCCTTCTCTTATAGAAGACTTGGTTGATATTGAAAAGGAATTATCGGTGATCGTAGCTCGCAATAAAAAAGGGGAAGTAAAATCTTTTCCGGTAGTGGATATGGAATTCAATGCGGAGGCTAATCTGGTCGAGTTTCTTTATGCACCCGCAAGTATTTCACTCGCATTAGAAAAAGAAGCAAGGGAATTAGCGGAGCGCTTGATCACTGAATTGGGTATGGTGGGTTTATTAGCAGTGGAGTTATTTTTAGATAAAAAAGGAAATATACTGATCAATGAGATCGCGCCACGTCCTCATAATTCGGGGCATCATACTATTGAAGGAAATTACAGCTCTCAATATGCCCAGCATTTAAGATCGATATTGTCGATGCATTTGGGGGATACCGAGACAATAAAGGCAGCAGCAATGCTCAATTTATTGGGAGAGAAAGGCTATGAGGGTCCGGTTTTTTATGAAGGATTGGATCAGGCGCTTGAAAAGCAAGGAGTATTTGTGCATCTTTACGGTAAGAAAATGACCAAGCCTTATAGAAAGATGGGGCATGTAACGGTATTGGGCGAAGGATTGGAAGAGCTTCGAAGTAAGATAGATGAAGTTAAAAAGGTACTTAAAGTAAAATCGAAATAGTCATGGTAGGAATAATAATGGGTAGTAAGTCGGATCTTAATATAATGCAACAAGCCGCTGATGTCTTAAGTGAATTAAAAGTCCCTTATGAAATTACGATTGTTTCTGCCCATCGAACCCCCGAACGCATGTTTGACTATGCAAAAAATGCGGTTGAAAAAGGCTTAAAGGTTATTATAGCGGGTGCCGGAGGAGCGGCCCATTTACCGGGAATGGTTGCGTCGATTACTCCCCTTCCTGTTATTGGTGTTCCGGTAAAGTCGAGCAATTCGATCGACGGCTGGGATTCGGTCCTTTCTATTTTACAAATGCCCGGAGGGGTTCCTGTAGCGACCGTTGCCCTTGATGGAGCAAAAAATGCCGGAATATTGGCGGCGCAGATCATTGGTTCTTCAGATGCAAACGTTCAAAAGCGTATTGTAGATTATAAGGAAGGATTGAAAGAAAAGGTGATGGAAAGCGTGAAGAGTCTAAAAAAATAGAAAGACAGAATTCAGTAGTTCAGAATGTTAACATTTAGTGATTAGTTCAAAGTAATTCGTTTTTTGCATCGGACAACGGACATCCAACATCTTAATGACAATTATCATATTCTTTTGTAATTCAAGGCACAGAAGGAACTTATATTTTGTTGGAATTTTGGAGTCTTAAAACCACGATAAATGAGCACAGTAAAACATCAAATTGTAATAATTGGAGGAGGAACCGGCGGAATCATGACGGCTGCTCAATTAAAAAGAGCAAAGAAGGATCTTGATATTGTAATTATCGACCCCACAAAAACACATGCTTATCAGCCTGCATGGACCCTTGTTGGGGCAGGGTTGATGAAGATGGATCAAACCCTGAAAAAGGAGAAGGGATTAATTCCGAGTGGAGTTGGCTGGATTCAGGATAAAGTAAAAGACATTAAAGCAGATGAGAATCAGGTAATTCTTGATTCAGATGATATAGTAAACTACGATTACTTAATTGTAGCCCCCGGAATTCAGATCAATCTGGATGGAGTTAAAGGATTAAAAGAAGCTTTTGGTAAAAATGGGGTGTGTTCAAATTATGTAAATCCGGAATATACTAACGAAGTATTGTCAAATTTTAAAGGGGGTACCGCTTTATTTACACAACCTACCACACCAATAAAATGCCCCGGGGCACCTCAAAAGATCATGTATTTAACCGCTGATATATTGGCGAGTAAAGGGTTGAAGGATAAATCAAATATTGTTTTTGCTACGAATGGAAGTGTGATATTTGGGGTACAGCCTTTTAAAGATGAGTTAGAAAAATATTTAGTAAAATATGACATAAAACAGCGCTATGGTTACCAGTTGGTAGAAGTTGACGGGAAGAACAAAGAAGCACATTATGTAAGAGGAGTGTTACCTGAAGGAAGCAA
>JAHECK010000141.1 GCA_024641785.1 Flavobacteriales bacterium
ATAGAAACCTGATTTCCATTTTTTGACATTTCTTCTTGTCCCTTCAGGGGGTACAAGAATAGTCAAGACCTCTTCTTTTTCAAAAAGTTCGGCCATTGAATCGACCATACTCTTTCTATTTGTTTTATTCGGACCCCGATCAATACCAATGGCTCCTAGCGGCTTTAAGAATAGACCAAAAGGAAACCGAAGCCATTCTTTTTTTATTGTAAATCTGACTTTTACATTTAGTTTTTTTAGTCCGACTATTGCATAAATTAAGTCATAATTGCTCGTATGTGGTGCCGCCAGCATAACACATTTCTTAATATCAGAGGGCATTTCACCTTTAATTCCCCATCCATTAAAAGTATAAATCAACCAAAAGATAAAACGAATCATAAGGAAGTAAAAATTATTTTACATCAATAACTTCACCATCGAACCAGATGTTCTCTCCTGCTAAAGGGTGATTAAAATCAAGGGTAACATGTTCTTCTCCAATTTCGATGATCACTCCTGAATATTCATTTCCATCTTCATCTAACATTGGAAGTAAATTATACATTTCAAAAATAGACTCGTCTATTTTACCTTCATGTTTGAATATTTTTTTTTCTACTTCAACGATAGCTTCCTCATCGATTTCTCCAAAAGCATCATTGACATCAATTGCAAATGAAAAAGTGTCTCCCTTTTTAAGGCCAATAATGTTTTTATCAAATGCATCAAATTGTTCTCCTGATCCTAATGTAAATTCATATGGATCCTCCGGGGTGGTTTCTTCAACAAGATCACCTGAAGGATCATCGATATAGAGCTTATAATGGACCGTTATTACTTTACCTTTTTCTGCTTTCATGGATTTTCATTATTAAAACGTAAAGAAAATAAAACGGCTTCTAATTCCCGTAAATATTCTCGTTTGTCAAATTTAGGAGCAAACACTTCTCCTTCGACAGTTATTATGCGATTATTTTTTTCATCATATGTTGAAAGGCTTATAAAAGGACCTCCCATAAATGCGTTTTCCATTTTCCATAATCCTCTAATCAATCTTCCATATTGGCCATCAATTGAAACATCCTCACCTTCAGGGTAAAGATTCATGTCTTGAAAAGCATAGACGGTAGTCATAAAAGAACCTTCTGAAGGACCTGGGATCTTTTTCACGAAAGCATCCCTGTTTTTTAATAAAGACGCATCTGTAAAGGCACTATCCGAATCATAAGGAGTGGTGTAGATCACCAAATTTTGGATGATATAGTATACGTTTCCACTAAGGTTACGCGATTTTTCTCTTTTTAGCCAAATGAAATTACTGCTGTCTTTCGCAATTTCAAAACCTTGAGGGAAAATGAGACCAACATCAAATTTATTTTTGACAATGGACATTAAAGGTTTGGCTGGATAAGCGTAAAAAAGCCACGATAAACGTTTATTTTCATATTCATTGATCATTCGAACAATGTCCTTTCCTTTTGTTCGAAATAGTTCTTTTATTTTCTCAGTCGTTTGCGCTTCTACTTCTAAAACGAGTTGTTCTTTTGCCCATTTATCTTTTAAAAGATCAAATTTCGATTCATTTAAAGGAAGATTTGGATTGATCTTTATGCGAATGATGTTGCGATGTCTTTCCAGGATCATACTAAATTGTTCAGGAGTATAATGAAGGATGGAAAAGGCGGCTTCAGGTTGAGGAAGCATTGGAAGATAGTATTGAAAAACATCTTGAATTACACTGTCAATACCGCTATCCCATAAAGAATTAGATGCAACAACAATGATTTCACCAGCACTACCTGAATGAGCAGGTTTAGTAGGAAGGTTTGAATGATCACATGAAAAAAGGAGTATGGGAAAAATAAAAAGGATGAAAAATTTCTTCATTTTCAAGGGTTTTTTGAACTTATTTTACATTCAAAAACTAAGCCAAAAGTAATGAAAATGAAAGTGATATATAACTGAGCGATTATTCAAATACAGATTTTATCTTTGCTAAAATATTTTATACGATGAGCATCAATTTATCAGAGCAGGAAAAAGGCAGAAGAGAGTCACTTTTAAAATTAAGAGAATTGGGAATTGACCCTTACCCGGCTGCTGAATTTAAATATAGTCATACTATAGCAGAGATCATTAATGATTTTAAGCTGGGTGAAGAAGTGATAATTGCGGGACGATTAATGAGTCGAAGAATAATGGGAAAAGCTTCTTTCGGCGAACTAATGGACAGCAGCGGAAGAATGCAAGTTTATTTTAATCGGGATGAAATTTGTCCGGATGAAGATAAAACAATGTATAATGATGTATTTAAAAAATTGCTTGACATAGGTGATTTTATTGGAATAGAAGGATCTCTTTTTATGACTCAAGTTGGTGAGAAATCTATTATGGTTAAAAAACTTTACGTATTAAGCAAAGCCCTAAGACCATTGCCGATCGTAAAAACAGATGATAAAGGAGAAGTTCATCATGCTTTTTCGGATCCAGAATCAAGATATCGTCAGCGCTATGTTGATCTTATCGTAAATCCTCAGGTAAAAGAAATTTTTATAAAAAGAACCAAAGCCTTTAATTCATTGAGAAATTTTTTCAATGAAAGAGGATATATGGAAGTTGAAACCCCAATTTTACAATCGATTCCGGGTGGAGCAGCAGCTCGACCTTTTATCACTCATCATAATGCACTTAATATTCCATTATATCTTAGAATTGCCAACGAACTCTATTTAAAGAGGTTAATAGTTGGGGGTTTCGATGGGGTATATGAATTCTCTAAGGATTTCAGAAATGAGGGAATGGATCGAACGCATAATCCGGAATTCACCGTGATGGAAATTTACGTAGCCTATAAGGACTACCATTGGATGATGGATTTTACAGAACAGTTTATTGAAAAAGTTGCTTTGGATGTAAACGGCACGACTGATATTAAGGTTTTAAACAATAAAATTAGTTTAAAGGCTCCTTATAAAAGAATCAGTATGACCGATTCGATTATAGAACATACCGGTTTTGATATTAGTAATAAAACGGTAAATGAAATCAGAAAAGCTGCTTCGGATATGGGAATTGAGGTAGATGATTCTATGGGCAAAGGCAAACTTATCGATGAGATCTTTGGGGAAAAGTGTGAGCACCATTATATCCAGCCTACATTCATTACAGATTATCCAAAAGAAATGTCACCGCTTTGCAAACAGCACAGGGATAATCCTGAACTAACTGAACGATTTGAATTGATTGTAAATGGAAATGAGTTAGCAAATGCATATTCCGAATTAAATGACCCTATCGATCAAAGAGAACGATTCGAAGAGCAAATGAAATTATCAGAAAAAGGAGATGATGAAGCAATGTTTATCGACCAGGATTTCATTAGATCTTTAGAATATGGAATGCCTCCTACCAGTGGATTAGGTATTGGAATGGATCGATTGGTAATGCTCTTAACAGACCAACAATCGATACAAGAAGTACTTTTCTTTCCACAAATGAAACCTGAAGCTAAACCTATTGTTTATTCTGCTAAGGATTTTATTTTAATTGGTATTCCTGAAGAATGGGCTTCATTAATGATCAGTGCCGGGATTCAATCTCCAAATGCGTTAAAAGAAATGAAAGCGAGTCAGATTCATCAAATGCTAAATGGATTTAGAAAAAAGGAAAAATTAACACTACCCGCCTTGCAATTAGCAGAGGTTGAAGCATGGATGAACTAATTGATAATGAATAAAATAACGCTATTATTCTTTTTACTAGTTATTTCCTCCTTTTTTGATCTTAGTGCTCAAAAGAACTTAAAACCATTTGTAGCTCAAGATGTTAAAAAAGGGGATCTTGGAAATAAGGCATTTAAAGATTTTCCGGGATCTACTGCTCGAATAGTATTTGATTACGGAGTTTTGACCTTCACTCCGAATGGAGAAGAATTTGTTATTGAGATCAAAAGGCATTTAAGAATTAAGTTTCTTAAAGACACACTCATTTCGGCTCATACACTTGGCTTAAGTTATTTTGAAAAGGATGAAATAGAATCCCTTTCTCATTTTAGTATTGTAAATGGGGACATACAAAAGAAGGATATTAAAGATCAATGGGAGGAGCTTAATTTATACACCTCATTGAGTTCTGAAATTGAAAATCTTAATTCAGGAGATATTTTAGAATTTGAATTTAAAGCATCAATTGAATCCCCTGAAGATGTTCCTGGATGGCAATTCGAATACGAAATTCCTGTAGATTACAGTGAATGGTATTCTGAAATTCCGGGAATGTTTAGTTATCGTCCAACTTTTAAAGGCTATGTTGAATTAACAGTTAATTCGAGTGAATTACTAAAAGACAATAAAAATAAATGGATTGAAATAGGGGGTTTTTATATCTATCAAAATCGTTATGTTTGCCTTGATATTGCGCCTTTTAAAAAGGTTATTTATTCTCCTTCAAGTAAAAATTATTTAACCGCTGTTGATTTTTATCTGGAAAAAGTAAAAGCATATAAATCATATAAGGAAATGAATGGGCAGACTTGGGAACAGGTTTCTTCACAACTTTATAGGGAAGAGAAATTATTTGGTAGGACAAAGAGTTTTAAAGCAGACGAATTATTAAAGGCTTTTTCATTAGACAGCAGTCAAGACAGAACGATCATACTCATTTATAATTGGCTTAAATCGGAAATGACATGGAATGGAGAAATTGGGATCTTTGCAGAAAACCCTCTTGATCAGGTATTAGCGAATAGAGAAGGGTCGATAGCCGAGATCAACTTATTATTATGTGCTTTATTGGATCTAGCAGGAATAAACGCCTCCCCTGTTATATTACGATCGATCGACCAAGGAGAGGTAAATATGGAATTACCCGGATCAAGTCAGTTTAATTATTTAATAACATTAGTAGATCTAAAGGGGTTTCAGGTATTGTTAGATGCAAGTGACCCTTGTTTAGATATCAATCTTTTAAGACCTGTCTGTCTAAATCAGAAAGGCCTAAAAATATCTCCAAGATTTGAAGAATGGATTGAATTGGAGGAAGACCGAGTGGCAAAAATTAAGATAGTAACGCAAAGCTCTGTTCAAAATAAAAAACTTGTTGCTAATGTAAACGTTTCTAAACTGAACTATTTTGCTTTTGAAGACTGTAAAAACTTTAGTGATATTAACGACATAATTCATATTGAACCCGGGGTTGTTATAAGTGATCTTGAACTTAGCAAACAAGATAGCGTGCTTAGTGGAAACAGAATTTCTTTTAATGCTGATCTTGATTTAATTGTTGATAAAAGTGGATCTACATGGACTTTTAAACCCTTTTGGATCGATCCTATTCAAAGCTCTCCTTTTATTGAAAAGGAGCGGAAATTTCCAATTGTTTTTCCGTATTTATTTGAATACAACTGGAATTTTGTTTTTAATTTTTCTGATAACATTAGCATATTAGACTTTCCAAAGAGTCAGGAAATTTCTGTTCCGGATAAAAGTATTCGTTTTGCTTATCAGGTAACACCTCTAGATGGAGTGTTACAGATCAATGCTCAGTTTATTATTTTTCAAAGAAGATATGGAGCAGGGATTTATAACGATCTACTCGATTTTTATGAGGCAATGGAGAAATTATTCAACGAGGAGATTAAAATAAAAGTGAAGGGGAAGTAGTTATTAGGGTTCAATTCATTTCTTAGCAATATGTTCACTAAACTTTATATTTGTTAAATGATCAAAAAGGCTTTCCTGTTATTTTCGGCGTTTACTTTTTTCACAAACCTCTCATTTAGTCAGGGAAATATTGGTGATACGACTAAAACACTTACTTATGTTTCAATATCATATCAGTTCTTTTTTGCAGGAGGTGATTTAGCCAAAATTTATGGCCCCGGAAATATGATCGGCGGTGATTTTAATATAAAGCTGAGAAATAATTTTGAATTTGGAATAGGAGGGGCTTATATATTTGGGGATATTATAAATCAAGATAGCTTATTGCATGGAATGCAAACGGAATCAGGTGATATTCTTGATGAAGACGCGGTTGCTGCGGATGTATTTTTTCAACAAAGAGGATGGAAAACAGGCATTACTTTTTCAAAAATATTTTCGGTATTAAGTCCAAATCCTAATTCCGGAATTAAGTTGGGAATAGGTCTTGGTTATAGTCAGCATTGGATTCGAATTGAAAATCAAGAAAATACCATTGCACAATTGAGTGATGAATACAAAAGCTATTATGACAGAAAAGTGGGAGGAATTTATATTGAAGAGTTTTTAGGATATGAATTGTTTTCGGATAAAGGCTATGTAAATTTTATAGCCGGATTTGAATTTCGACAAGGTTTTAGTTCGCCATTACGCACGTATAATATTGATGATATGGCTTTTGTTACGGGGAATCAGTTAGATCTTTATTACGGAATTAAATTATCCTGGAATATATTATTTCATAAAAGAATGTCCACTTCTTATTACATTAATTAATGGGAGAACTGTTATACAACGTAGGTTTAAGTGGGTATAACTTGGGAATAAGGATTGCATCATTATTTAATGATAAAGCTAGATTGTGGATTAATGGGAGGAAAAATTGGAGAAAGCACTTAAGAGATAAAATTGACAAGATAGATCCTGAACAAGTTAAAGTTTGGTTTCATGTAAGCAGCCTTGGAGAGTTTGAGCAAGGGAGGCCGGTAATGGAACAGTTGATAAAAAGAAAAAATATCAGTTTGATCGTTTCTTTTTATTCCCCTTCCGGTTTCGAAATCATGAAAAATTGGGAGGGTGCAGATATTGTTACCTATCTGCCAATGGACACTAAAAAAAACGCAAAGGATTTTATTGCAATAATAGATCCTACAGTAGCGATTTTTGTGAAGTATGATTTATGGTTTCATTATCTGAATGAGCTGAAGGAAAGAAAGATATCGTCTGTACTCATTTCTGCACGTTTTTATGCGTCACAAATATTCTTTAAGAAATGGGCTTCTTGGTATCGAAGGCTTTTATTTTTGATTGATCAGATCCTGGTTCAGGATCAAAATTCATTGGATCTTTTAAATTCCATCTCCTATACTCACGCGATATTAACAGGCGACACACGCTTCGACCGCGTTGCAGAGTTAAGTGTTCATACAGATCATTTTTCTGAAATCGAATCTTTTATTGGGGATAAAAAAGTGTTTATAGCCGGATCCTCATGGCCCTTGGACGAAAAAGTAATGAGTCCTTATATTTGGGAAAATCCTGATG